>JAAYCC010000063.1 GCA_012729875.1 Clostridiales bacterium
CATCTCCCGGAGAGCACGCTTATCATGCTTGTCTCCGCGCTCGCGGGCAGGGAGAATGTCCTTAACGCCTACGAAAAAGCCGTGGAAGAGCGTTACCGCTTCTTCTCCTTTGGCGACGCAATGATTATCGAATAGGAGAATTCTATTGTTCAGAGTTTTGAAAACAGAGGGCCACGCCAGACGCGGCGAGTTTATCTGTCCCCACGGAGCGGTCCAGACCCCCGTGTTTATGAATGTGGGCACCCAGGGAGCCATAAAGGGCGGAGTTTCCGCGCCAGAGCTTAAAGAGCTGGGCTGCCAGATAGAACTCTCCAACACATACCATCTGCATGTGAGGCCCGGAGACGAACTGATAAAACGCCGCGGAGGACTGCACAGCTTCATGAACTGGGACGGACCGGTTCTGACGGACAGCGGGGGATTCCAGATCTTTTCTCTTGCAGACCTGCGCAAGATAAGAGAAGAGGGAGTGAGCTTCAACTCCCATGTTGACGGGCGAAAGATATTTATGGGCCCCGAGGAGAGCATGAGAATCCAGTCCAATTTGGGCTCTGATGTAGCTATGGCTTTCGACGAGTGCGTAAAAATACCCTCGCCCTACGAATATGTGGACGAGTCCTGTGACCGCACATATCGCTGGCTTTGCCGCTGCAAGGAAGAGCTTGAACGGCTGAATTCTACGGGAGACGCTGTGAATCCCGGGCAAGTGCTCTTCGGTATAAATCAGGGAGCGACATTTACGGATCTGCGTATCCGCCATATGAAGCAGATAGCGGAGCTTGATCTGGCCGGATACGCCATCGGAGGTCTTGCTGTAGGGGAGTCCCATCGGGAGATGTACGACACCATTGAGGCGGTGGAAGAGTTTATGCCTGCGGATAAGCCGCGCTACCTTATGGGAGTCGGTACTCCCTCGAATATAATTGAGGGAGTCTACAGGGGCGTGGACTTTTTTGACTGTGTTATGCCGTCGCGAAATGGCCGACACGGGCATCTATTCACATGGGACGGTATTATCAATATTATAAATGCCAAGTATGCCGAGGACGACGGGCCAATTGATGAAAACTGTACTTGTCCTGTGTGCAGGAGCTTTTCCCGTGCATATATAAGGCATCTTTTCAAGGCTGAAGAGATACTTGCGATGCGCTTGGGAGCTGTCCACAATCTCTTTTTTTATAACAGCCTTATGACGCGTATACGTACGGCTTTGGACGAGGGTACATTTTCAAACTTCCGGCGGCAGTATTCGGAAAAACTGGATAAACGCATATAATTTGCTTGCAATTGGCATAATTGCCATATATAATGTGAAAGAAATCGTATGGAGGTATACTATTTAATGAATAAAACCGCTACAAGAAAGCTAATGTCGGTGGTTGCTGTGGTTCTGACGCTCTGTCTCGTTCTGGCAGGCTGCACCACCATAGGCGGTACCGCCGACACCGCCGCTGCAAACGGTGGGGCCGCCGCAACTACCGGCGGATCTGTTCAGTTTATTATTTCCATTGCCCTGCTGGTCGTGATCTTCTATTTCTTCCTGATCAGACCCGAGAAGAAGCGCAAGAAAAAAGAGCAGGAGCTGCGCAGCTCTCTGGGAGTGGGGGACGAAATAGTTACCATTGGTGGTTTGGTCGGCAAGATTGTCAATATAACCGACGACGATGTCACTTTTGAGACCGGAGAGGACAGAGTTCGTATCCAGATCGCAAAGTGGGCCATCTCCAGAAAGACAAAGTAAAATTTTATATCAGTCATTGACCGGATATCCGCCGAATAAGCTATAACAGCTTGGTTCGGCGGCTTTTTATTTCAAAAGGAGGATAGACATGGACAAGAGCAAAGTTAACGGCACAGCAGGAATAGAGTTCATAGTCAAATCACTTGTCTGCGCGATCATGGGACTTGCACTCACTGCGATCCTGCTGCTTGGATTTTCACTGATGATGTTAAAAGGAGCGGGGCTGCAGAATATGGCGGGCGAGTATGTGATACTCAGCGTGATAATCGGG
>JAAYCC010000064.1 GCA_012729875.1 Clostridiales bacterium
ACCGTCGGCTCCGTTTTGCACCCGATGGTGCCGGAACACTACATACAGTGGATATACCTCGACACAGAACAGGGTGGTCAGCGCAAGGCCTTAAAGCCCGGCGACGCCCCCGTTGCAAAGTTTGCGCTTACGGACGGCGACGAGCCGCTCGGAGCCTATGAATACTGCAACCTCCACGGTTTGTGGTACGGCGCATAGGTACCGGGATAAAGATATGGCAAAATATATCTGCTCCACCTGTCAGTTTATCTATGACGAATACTTTGGCGGTCCCACTCCCGGTATCGAGCCCGGAACAAAGTGGGAGGATCTGCCTGAAACCTGGCACTGCCCTCAGTGCGGTGACCTGAAACACGAGTTTGAAAAAGTCCAGGAAAAAGAACAGTAACGGGAGGATTTGAATATGGAATTTTATCGCTGCCCCGTCTGCGGATACATAGAGGAAGGCCCTCTGCCGGAAGGCTACAAGTGCCCCCGCTGCAAAGAGCCGGGTGAGAACTTCATACGTATCAATGACGACGAGATAGATATGAGCAAATACGAGGGCACCAAAACCGAACAGAACCTTAAGGACGCTTTTGCCGGCGAAAGCCAGGCCCGCAACAAATATACCTATTTTGCCGAGATCGCTATCCGTGAAGGCTTTGAGCAACTGGCCGATATATTCCTCAAAACCGCCCGCAACGAGCAGGAACACGCCAGAGTCTGGTTCGAAGAGCTGGGCGGTCTGGGCAACACCGCGCAGAACCTTCTCCACGCCGCCGAGGGCGAGAACTACGAATGGACCGATATGTACGACCGTTTCGCAAAGGACGCGGAAGCGGAAGGCTTCCCGGAGCTGGCAGAAAAATTCCGCAAGGTCGCCGCGGTCGAGAAGGCCCACGAGGAGCGCTATCGCAAACTTTTGGACAACGTCGATATGAAGAAGGTCTTTGAAAAGAGCGATGAGGTCATGTGGGAATGCCGTGTCTGCGGCCATCTGGTCATAGGCAAAAAGGCCCCCGACGTCTGCCCCATCTGCAGCAACGCCAAGAGCTTCTTTGAGGTCCGCAAGGAAAACTACTGATTTACAATATCATGAGGTAACCTACAGTCTCCTTTTCTCCCCACGCAAAGAGCGGCACGGATTGATCCGTGCCGCTCTAAGTTTTTGTCTTACCTCTTGCCCTTGTCGTATATCTCTCCCAGTGCGCGGGGGGCGCGGTTGTTTTTGGAGAAGAACATAAGCAGGAGAAGCGTGAGAATATAGGGCAGAGTCATGATAATGTCCGAAAACGCGCTGGAGACGCCCAGAAGCTGGGCGATCTTGTATCCCGCTGATCGCGCGAAACCGAACAGCAGGCAGGCGCCCAGCGTGGGTCCTATTTTCCAATTGCCGAATATAAGCGCCGCTATGGCCAGATATCCGTAGCCCGCATAGATGCCCGGCGAAAAGCTTGATGAAATATAATAGGCGAAGCAGATGCCGCCTATACCGGAAAGGGCGCCGGAGATCATAACCGCTGCAAAGCGCACGCGCGCTACGTCCACGCCCGCCGCATCCACCGCATGTGGATTGTCCCCGCAGGCGCGAAGGCGCATGCCAAAGCGGCTCTTGTAGAGCACATAGGACATGATGAGCGCAAGCGCAATGATAATCGGCACGTAGTAGTATACATCGGTAAACACCGCACCCAAAACGGGTATTTTCGAGACTCCGGGGACGGTGAACTTCTCGCAAATGCTCAGGACAAACTTGTTGGTGGCTTTGCCTATCAGAACTGTGTTCAGTTGAGTTGTAAGAAAGGTCGTAATCGCAATGGCGAGTATATTTATAACAACGCCGCTGATAACCTGATTTGCCTTGAATTTAACACACAGCAGGGCGTGGAGTATGGCGAATACAGCGCCGCCGACGGCGCTTACAGCCACTGCCAGGAAAAAAATCTGAGACATGCGCCCCTCAAAGTTTCCTCCGGTGACAGCCACTGCACACAGAGCGCCGCAGAACGCGCCGAAGCCCTGGAAGCCCTCAAGCGCAAGGTTTATGACGCCGCTGCGCTCGCTGAAAATACCGCCGATAGCCATGACGAACAGCGGAAGCGCAAAGGCAAGCCCCTCTATGATCACATAGTTCATGCTTCGGCACCTCCTTCTCCGTCCGCCCCGCTCCCGGATTTGGCTCCGAGGCTAACAAGCTCGTCTTTCGTAATGCCCACGCGGTAGCGTATATACGCCCCACAGGCGGAGAACAGCAGGATAAGTCCGGTTATGACCTGCGACATCTCCTGCGGAACATTTACCATGGATCTCATATAGTTGCCGCCCTCTGATATTGTAGTTATAAGCAGCGACGAAAAAAGAATTCCTATGGGGTTAGAATTTCCCAGGAGCGATACTGCAATGGAGTCAAAGCCCATGCTGGTCAGGACCTTGGGCTGTATGGTCGCCTGATAGCCCATATAGTAGGTCACGCCCGCAAGACCTGCCAGAGCACCGGAAATGGTCATTGCAAGTACAATGTTCCTGCCGACCTTGATACCCGCGTATCTGGCGGCTCTCCTGTTAAGACCGACGACTTTCAGCTCATAGCCCACCCTGGTCTTGTCCATCAGATAGCGGACCAAAAACGCCACAGGAATGGTCAGCAGGAAGCCCAGCGGGATGTCCATTTTCAGACCGAATATCTCAAGATCCGCCAGTGTGATGCGCGCGGCGGCGGAAATCTGTTCGGACTGCCGCGTCACTGCGTTAATATAATTGGTGTAGATAAAGTAGCTTATTACATACTGTACGATGTAGTTCAGCATAATGGATGTGACGACCTCGTTGATGTTGAACCTGTGTTTCAGCCAGCCTATCAGAGCGCCGTATAGTGCGCCGCAGACTATGC
>JAAYCC010000065.1 GCA_012729875.1 Clostridiales bacterium
ATGGCGCTGTATTCCCCGGCAGGCATTGTGCGGTAAAATATTGACACATACTCTGTACGTGTTATTTTGGCGTCGTAGTTGTCGTATGTGTGGGTGATGAGGCCGTTTTTGAGCGCATAGCTTACATAGCTGTCATACCAGGCGGGAGAGCCGTTTGTAAGAGTGACCGCGCCTTCGTTATACAGCTGATGTATACAGGCTGCAAGCTTGATTGCCTCACAGACAGAGAGGTTTGCTTCGGGGTCAAATATTGTGGGGCTGCGTCCGTCAATCAGCTTTCTCTTAACGGCATAGACCACGTCGCTGTAATACCAGCTTCCCTCATTGACATCGGAAAATGTTGGAAGGCTGCCGCCGGTAACACTGCCGAATGTTAAGACCTTTGATTTCGCGGTGACGGTCACTGTAGCGTTTGAGTTCTCCGCCGCCAAATACTGGTGCATTGCTGACAGTGTTTGGCCGGAGGAAACGGTGCTCCCGCTGGTGAGGTCTATAACTGTGCCTGTACAGGAGCTGAGCTTTGCGCTGCCGGACAGCAGCAGTAAGCCGCTGCCCTCTTTTAGGGACAGGCCCTCACCGCTCTCGATGAGCATAAAGGTCTTGTCTGAAACAGGAGATTTTTTTGCCTGCTCCAGCTTATATTTGAGAACCTGCATTGACTCCGACAACAGCTTCTTAGGATTTGACATAGCCATAGGCGGATAGCTGTTGTCGATATAGCTTTTTGTTATGAGCGGATCGTCCGCGCTGCCGGCGGTAGCCGCAAGGGCAAAGCCGCTGCAAATTGTGCACATAAGGCAGGAGATGACAGCGAGGGAAATAAATTTATTTAGTTTCATATATTCCTCCAGTTACTTTTTGGAGCCGGGGCTTGATAAGTAGTAGCTCAATGTCAGCAAACTGTCTGAAAAATGTATGTTTTCAACCTGTATGTCGTCCTTGTCAAAGTCCAGATCGGTGTTAGTGAAATTCCATATTGCTCTGACGCCCGCATCCCTAACGGTACCGGCCATCTCCTTTGCAACGGGCTTGGGAACCGTAAGAACGGCTATATCCGCGGGATTTTCTTTTAGCCACGGACTGATATTGGCGCTGTCCATAACAGTAATTCCGGATACGACGGTGCCGATTTTTTCGGGACTTGTATCGAAAGCGGCCGTGAGCTTAAAACCTATCTCCTCGAACTTCATGTTTTCCATAAGTGCATGTCCCAGGTTACCGACGCCGACAATAACAACGGAATAGTGTTCGTTCATGCCCAAAATACGTGCGATTTGATCGCGAAGCTCCGCAACACGGTATCCGTATCCCTGCTGACCAAATTCGCCAAAACAGCTGAAATCCTGCCTGATCTGCGAGGGGGTCAGACCCATCTGGCTGCCCAGTTCGTTTGAGGATATTCTGTCGACTCCGTGATAAAGTAAATCTTCCAGCTTACGCAGATACATCGGCATGCGTCTGATTACGTTGTTTGAGATACGATTCCTTTTCATTATTACTTCCTTCCGGTATATTAACAAGGCTTTTACCACAAAATCTTTTTTGTTATAATATCACATCTGATCAAAACAATCAATAGCGTCAAATCCGGATATATTGACATTTTTTGCGGATAGTATATAATGATTTTATACGATTAAATCCTTGCTTTTGATGATTTTTTTGAAAGGAATAGCTTTTATGAGCGAAAATACAGGTGCTAAAGAAATGCCCGAAATCAAGATAAAAAGGGCGCTGAAAAAGCCGGATACCCTTCCCCCGCACGATGATACCAGCGTCAAAAAAATAATCGGCGTGGTAAGCGGTAAGGGCGGAGTGGGCAAATCTCTCGTCACTTCCCTGCTGGCTGTCAACATGAACAACCACGGCTTCCAGACCTCCATTTTGGATGCGGATATTACAGGCCCCTCGATTCCGCGCGCTTTTGGTCTCTCCGGCCAGCCCGTGACTGTCGGGGACGCGATGCTTCCACTGAAGAGCGAGGGCGGCATAGACATCATGTCCATCAACTTTCTTCTCAAAAACGACACCGAGCCTGTCATCTGGCGTGGCCCTGTCATAAGCGGTGCCGTTTCCCAGTTCTGGACGGATGTTATCTGGGGCGAGCAGGAGTTTATGTTCATTGATATGCCCCCAGGAACCGGCGATGTTGCGCTGACCGTATTCCAGTCCATCCCTATCGACGGTATTATCGTCGTCACCTCTCCCCAGGAGCTCGTCGGGATGATCGTTGAAAAGGCCGTCAACATGGCGGATAAGATGAACATACCCGTTCTCGGCATCGTAGAGAACATGAGCTATGCCGTCTGTCCAAAATGCGGCGAGAAGATCAACATATTCGGCGAGAGCCATCTCGAGGAGACCGCCGAAAAATTCGGCATTAAAACCTTCTGCCGTTTACCCTTTGATTCCCGCCTTGCCGAGATGTGCGACAACGGCACAATAGAAGATTTCCCAGAGGACAATCTCCACTCAATGGTCAAGATGCTCAGAAACCTAATCCCGCCGACCTGCGGAATCTAATTTTAATATTGAAGATTTTAATATTGGAGACCGGCTCTTTTTATAAGAGTCGGTCTTTTTATGCTCTATATAAATACGAACTGGACAAGGAGCATATAGCAGACCGTTCCCGCTCCTATGCTGAGAAGGTTGTTTCGTTTCCAGAGATGGAGCAATACGACCACTGCGGCGGAAATCACCTGAGGCAGTATGCTGTTTGCCGAGCTGAAGTCGACATCCTTGAGACAGTATATGATGAGTATTGCCATGACTGCGGGCGGCAGTACCTCGCCCAGATAGCGGACAATCGCAGGAGGCTTGTCGCGTGTGCCGAAAAGAACAAATGGGACAAGGCGCGTGGCAAACGTGCAGGCGGCTGTGACAGCCACCGTCAGTATAGCAAACAAAATCGGGCTCATTTAGCCGCCCCCTTTCTTTTGAAAGAGAGCTGTCGGTACATCGTGAGCACCGCCACGGTCGTCACAAGAGCGGGCAGGATGAAATTTGATGGGTCAAATATCAGAAAGCAGATTATGCCGCAGACAGCTCCGACAATTGCAGGCATGTGGTTTTTCGCGGCAATCCACTGTTCGACAAATATAACTATAAACAGCGCTGTCATGGCAAATTCGACGCCGGATGAATTAAAGGGTATGAGCTGGCCTATGAGCGCTCCCAGAGCGGAACCTGCGATCCAGTAAATTTGGTCGAAGAGCGCTATCAGGAAAAAGACTTTTTTTTCGTCTGCATTTCCAGGGACGGCGGTCGAGCAGAGCAGAGAATATGTCTCATCGGTGAGGGAAAAAATCATATAGGGATAGAGCTTTCCCATGCGCTTGAACTTTTCGATGAACGAGAGGCCGTAAAACATATGGCGGCTGTTGATGGAAAGCTGCATGACGGCGGTAGTAAAAAGTCCCGCCCCTCCGGACAAAAGGCCAACAAGCGCAAACTGCCCGGAACCTGTGTATACGAACATGCTGATAAATATTGCCCAGATAAAGTTGTAACCGGCGCTTTGGAGCATCAGCCCAAAGGCCGTACCCAGAAACAGATACCCGAAAAGCACCGGAACGGTACGTCTGAACGCAAAGCTCATTTCTTCTTTCAATTGCGTACCATACCTTTCACATGACCGCGTATTTCCCGGGAATATAGCTCTCGCCGCTCCAGATTACAAGGATACAGCCGTTTTGGACGGATACGGACGACGGCAGCCCCATAAATTCGTTGCTGACGCCCAGAGGGTAATCGTTGGTCAAAGTAGCGTCTGTGAGCGGGTATTTGAGTCCTTTAAGATACACTCCCCTGCTCTGACTGCCGAGGCTGAAGACTGATACATAGCCTGAAAGACTGTCTTCAAAACAGATCCCGCCGTTTTTTATTACGGTACAGACATGTCCGCAGCCCACAAGATAGCCGCGCGATCCGTTTTCGGCGATATATTTGAGTGTCTGTATGTTGGCGAAGCTGTGGTCAAAGCGGCCACCCATGCCGCCGTATATGACGATTGTGCCGGCACCGACGTACAGCGCCTGACGCACCGCCAGCATTGTGTCGGTGTCATTTTTTTCAGGACCTGTCGCCCAAACGTTTTCACCGGGCGGGACATGGCCCAAGGAGTCAAAATCACCCATAATCAGATTCGGCGAGATCCCGGCATCTCTGAGATGTCCGAGTCCGCCGTCCGCAGCTATGATCAATGCGCCGTCCGGCACATAAAGCTCGGTGCCGGACATATCTCCTGCACCTACTATAATACAGATATCTTTCATTTTAGAAGAAGCTCTTCGGTTTGTCTGAGCTGCTCGGGTGTGTTGACCCCAATAAGCTCACTGCCAAGCTCTCTTTTGCAGATACCGATGGGCAGCCCGCGCCTCATCAGGAGGAGAGGCGCGTCGGTGAGGTAATATTCGCCCTGCGCGTTGTCGTTTCCGAGTTCACTGAGAACGTCTCTGAGCTGCTGTGCGTCAAATACATATACTCCGCTGTTGAGCTCTCTGATGTTCTTCTGCTCCGGCGTGGCGTCCTTGTCCTCCACCATCCCGCAGAAGCTGCCGTCATCGCCGCGCAGGATACGGCCATAGGGCAGGTCTATGTCCGATGTGCCGCTTAAGATAGTGCAGACGTTATTTGAAGACATGTGAGTATCTATGAGTGCAAGATAGGTTTCGCGCTTTAAAAGGGGCATGTCGCCGCAGCATATAAGCAGAGCGCCGTCATAGTCCTGAAGGGCTGTGAAAGCCGCCATTACGGCATGACCTGTGCCCAGCTGCTCTCTCTGTTCTGCGAAGGTATAGCCTTTGAAGGCCTCTATGACGCGCTCTTTTTTGTACCCGACGACAATAACGAAGTCCTCCGGAGAAATGAAGTCCAGAGCCTTCAGCACATGGGCTAGGAGAGGCTTGCCGGCGGCCTCGCGCATGACCTTAGGCAGGCTTATGCCCTCGGTCTGGAGCCTTGTACCCTTCCCTGCCGCGAGAACTACGGCCTTGAGCTTTTTATTATTCAATGCAGTTTCCTCCAATCGGTTAACCTCTATATTGATGTCTCACGCAGGGCCATAACGAAAAATTTGTTTGCTGTGAGATACTGAAGCACGGATGTCAGCAGCTCGACACTGTTTTCAGCCGAAGAAAAGCAAAGGCTGCCGCTGTTTTGCGTGAGGTCCAGTCTGGTCTCTATATCGTTAAATGAGCTAACGCCCGGTGTGATGTAGTAGTCGGCATTAAAATATGCCAAGGCGTTGCTTTCGGCATACTCTTTACACTCAGTTTCAGTTGAGGACGGTGACGATACTATGGTAGGTACGAACTGTGCCGCCAGAAAGATTGCGTCTGAGGCGGCGGTTATATCCTCCGACGGAGTCCCCGAGCTGTATATTCCAATGCTGTGTCCTGAGCCTGCGATTCTGCGTACGGTATCCGGATCATTTTTGGCGTCCTCAGCCGTGAGGAAAAAGCAGCCGCTCAGACCGTAGCGGTCAAAAGTATCGAGCAGCTTGCCGGATGGCAGACCGATAAAAGACAGAGTTATCACGGCGCTGCGCTTTTTGATAGGGGCTTTTGGAGTTTCGGTGGCCGGCGGCTCGGTATTTTCGCTGTATCCATAGTATTCGTTATAGCGGCATTGCATCAGCGTAGTCGCCGCATTCAGGAACAGGCTGTCCGAAAGGACTTCGGAGCCGCTCTTCAGTCGAAGGATGTCGCCATAGCCCTTGCCGCTTATGTATGAACAGCTAAGACCAAAATAATTGCAGGTCCATTCCACGGGGACATATGTCACCCCGTTGCGATAGACTGCAGATGCCTGATATTCCTCCATATTGGCGTTATAGGCATTTCCGGCATCCATGTTGAAGAGGACCAGTTTAGAGCTGTTGTAGAGCTGTGCGGTGAGCTCGGAGGGAAAGTAGCTGTAGTATATGCCGAAGTATGCAAAAACACGCGCAGAGACGTAAGGTATGCCGCTGTAATATACCGGAGAGAGCGGCAATTCAAGCAGTGTATCATCGGTAGATGTGAAGCAGACTCCCGTGCTGTCTGCACCAGCGGAGATGGATAGACATAGTAGAAAAGCGGTGACAAAAAAAGTCGTTATATATCTTTTCAGCCATTTTTTCATAGCCACACCCCACAAAAGTTATTAATGGTCTTTTATGGCATTTTATCACAGACTGCCGATGTAGGCAAGACCGGACGCTATAAATAGCCTGTGTCGATTTTGAAAAGATACGCGGTTTTGCGCAATAAAAAGGTGTTGACAAAGGTATTATTTCATTGTACAATAGCGGAGCGCTTGTGGCCCAGTAGTTCAGTTGGTTAGAACGCCAGCCTGTCACGCTGGAGGTCGACGGTTCGAGCCCGTTCTGGGTCGCCACACGCTGCTGTAGCTCAGCAGGCAGAGCACATCCTTGGTAAGGATGAGGTCCGCAGTTCGAATCTGCGCAGCAGCTCCAAAAAAGTCCCGTAGTTTCAATGACTACGGGACTTTTTACTTTGCTCCCATATATGGCGCTTAATGGGCCTCTACTGTATATCGTTATACCTCTGTTTTGTGAGATCATCGGCAATTAAACCGACCAATATATCATTGAGCGCTTTGTTTTCAACCCAGGATTGGGTGAAGCTATAAGTTGAGCTGGGAGTTCGGAACACTATTTTATCAATAGGGTTTGTTTCTTCTTCTTTGTCCTGATTATCATTAATAATCATTGTCATATCTCCTTCATATTGGACATTGCAAGGGTTTCGGACCTCGGAGGCTGGACTTTTCAGTCTGGATCAGGCTCATTGATCTCCAAATAGAATATAACCATTTATACGCTGGAAAATACGGTATTGGCTAATTTGTAAGTTATAACAATGGCATACAACAACTGGCTGAAAACCTCAAGTAAAACAAATAAAAGAAGAGCCGTACCAAAATAGGCTCTTCTTAATCATTAATCAGCTGTACATACCGTTTACCGACATATAATTGTATATGCGCTCGCCGTGCTGCTGCTCTTCCTTCTGTATGTGGTTAAGGATATCGCGAATGGCGGGGTCAGCGAACTCAAAAATGCAGGTGTTGTATGAGGAGGATACATGCTTTTCCGTGGAGAGTGCGTCGGAACATAGATATGAATCTTTCTGTTTATCCTGCGGTGAGCAGGAGCTTGGCTGGATTGTTTGCTGCGTGGTCTGCTGTTGTCCGCCGCCCATCTGCGGAATGGTTCCGGATGCGATTTTATCCAGAGTCTGCAGATGCTGCTGCTCGGTCTGCCCCAACTGATTGAAAAGGTCTTTGAGCTGACAGTCGCAGGCGTCGGCCGAGTATTTCCCATATTTTTCAATACAAATTTGTTCCTGAGACCGCATGTCTTTTAGCAGCATTGTTTCTTTTTGGGTCAAATTCATAAAATCACCTCGAGTCTATTATCTGAAAAACCCGGGCTTTTATGCAAAAAAACGGGAGCATATCAAAATTGAGGGCTTTTTACTTCTTGTCAGATGACACCCTTTAAAACCAGAATTACGAGTGCACATGTCGCAAGCAGCAAGAACCCTAGCAGTACCATGCCCTGAGTCCTGCTTTTATTCGGAGCGGAGTCCTCGACAACTTGCCCGATTAGCTTTGTCTTGCGCAGAGCGGTGACAATGGGCTTGTATATGAGAAGCGTCAGACCCATGTTTATTGCTCCTTTCAGCAGATTAAAAGGCAGAAATACCGGAATCAGCATGGCGGCAATATCAGCTCTTGTTGTATCCATATAAAGCGGCGTGATAAGGTAGTTCCAGAGGAGCATGAGCGCGGTCATCATAATAACGCCGTAGATTAGACCTGTCACAGCACCTGAGAGAGTGCGTTTCTTTTTGTAGACAGCCGCCGCTGTGCACGCAAAGGCACAGGTGGAGAGCACGTTCATAAGAAGCCCAATTGGGCCGGTTTGACTTACCGTTAGCATTTCGATGACAGAAACTATCAGTGAAATTATAAACGCCGATATGGGACCGTAGATAAAGCCCGCAATGACAATGATGACATCCTTCGGATCGGTTTTCAGAAACGGGACGGCGGGTATCAGCGGAAAGCGTCCCACCAGCATTACGACAAAGGCTATAGCAATAAACATAGCGTAGGCAGTGATCTTTTTGGTTTTTGTGTTCGACATAAGTACTCCTCCAAATAAAAAATGCGTCTGAACAAAAACATTCAGGCGCAAAGAAATTTAAACCGACCCACAAAAAGCCAGCAGAAGAAGTATCGGGGAAAAGAGCCGATATAAAACTACTTCTCTCATCCAGACTTTAACTGTCGGTATCGGAATTTCACCGATTCGGCAACTTGCGTTGTTTGCGGACTGTACCGCCGGTAGGGACTTTCACCCTGCCTTGAAGTATTTTTGTTCAATTGAATGACTGTATTATAGCATTTCTTTTGGAAATTGCAACAGATTTTTCGATAATGTACGATTTTCTACAAAAAGTTTTTTGACAGCTCTGCATAATCATAGTAGACTCTAAAGTACAGAAACGCGGAGGAAATTATGTACGATAAGAATACAAGCTGCTGTTTTACAGGTCACAGGCCGGAAAAGCTGCCGTGGGGATACAACGAGAGCGACCCCCGCTGTCTCGACCTGAAAGAGCGCATCTTTGCAGCTGCCGAGGCCGCCTATCACTCCGGTACCAGGCATTACATATGCGGCATGGCTGCGGGCTGCGACCTGTATTTCTGCGAAGCCATTATCGAGCTTCGCTCCTGGCACGATGACATTACGCTTGAAGCGGCCATACCCTGGTCAGGACAGTCGGGCTCCTGGTCGATGCCGCTTCGTAGACGTTATGACCGACTTGTTGAGGACTGCGACTGCTATACTCTGGTTCAGGAGCACTACACGCCGGAGTGTCTTATGAAGCGCAACCGCTATATGGTGGACAGCTCCTCCCTCTTGATTGCCGCCTATAACGGTAAGCCCGGCGGTACAATGAAAACCATGCTCTATGCCATGCGGCAGGGCATTGAAATAACAGAGCTGCCCATTGAGTAGGAATAAATAAACAGCTCCGCCTTTTGGCGGAGCTGTTTATTTATTCCTC
>JAAYCC010000066.1 GCA_012729875.1 Clostridiales bacterium
AAGTCGGGGCTTTTGTACACGATAATAGCCTTTTTCGGCGGTATGCTGATAATCGGAATAATCGACCGTCTGATACCCGGCGCGGAAAACCCGCACGAGACAAAATCCGTTGAAAGAATGAATCGCCCGCCGGAGAGAGACGGCCTTATGCGGACAGGCCTTCTTACAGCGCTTGCAATCGCCGTCCACAACTTCCCAGAAGGCCTTGCAACCTTTGTCTCCTCTCTGAGGGAAGCGAAGGTCGCTATACCTGTCGTCGCCGCCATCGCACTGCACAACATACCGGAGGGCATTGCGGTATCCGTACCGATATATTACGCTACGGGCAACAGGAAAAAAGCGTTTTGGTATTCCTTCGCCTCAGGTCTTTCGGAACCGTTGGGCGCAGCGATAGGGTATCTGATACTCATGCCGTTTCTCAACGACACCTTATACGGAATCCTGTACGCAGCCGTGGCGGGCATCATGGTCTTCATATCATTGGACGAGCTGCTTCCGTCGGCACAGGAGTACGGAGAGCACCATCTGTCCATGTACGGGCTTGTAGGCGGCATGGCTGTCATGGCGCTCAGCCTTTGGGTGTTCGTATAGAAGGGCCTTTAACCAATATTTTGATCTGTTGAGCCGTGGCAAGGGAACATAACGCTAACAGCGGTTCCCTTGCCCGGCTCGCTTTTAAGGCCGATCGACGCCCCGTGATGCTGGGCCGCGTGCTTTACTATTGAAAGCCCCAGACCCGTACCCCCTGTCTGCTTTGAGTGGCTCTTATCCACGCGGTAGAAGCGTTCGAACACTCTTGCCTGATGCTCGGGAGGTATGCCGATGCCCGTATCGGCCACAGTCAGGGCAACGCCGTCCTCACTGCGGGATACACATATGTCCACACGCCCGTTCTCCACATTGTATTTTATTGCGTTGTCGCAGAGGTTATAAACTATCTCGTAAAGCAGCCGGCGAACACCGTATACCTCCGCATCCCCGCCGTGTACCGCGACAGTTATGTTGCGGGTGTTCGCCTGCCCGCACAGAGCGTCGGTGGCCTCATCAGCGAGAGCCCTCAAACTGACATTCTCGCGGGGCATGTCGCCGCCCTCGTCGAGCTGTGACAGGCGTATAATGTCATCTATGAGCGTTACGAGCCGAGACGTCTCGGTTCGGATATGGCCAATGAAGCGCGGCATATCCTCCCGCTTTACAAGCCCGTTTTCCAGGAGCTCCGCAGAGCCAAGTATAGATTGAAGCGGCGTCTTAAGCTCATGCGATACGTTTGCGGAAAACTCACGCCGCAGACGCTCCGCATGGGCCTTTTCCGTTATGTCGAAGGTGAGAATGGCCACCCCGGTCAGTCTCCCGTCGGACATAATAGGGCTCGCATCTATCTGGTATGTGCCGTCC
Source organism: Clostridiales bacterium (assembly GCA_012729875.1). Classification (GTDB taxonomy): domain Bacteria; phylum Bacillota; class Clostridia; order Oscillospirales; family Oscillospiraceae; genus UBA2658. The sequence goes on from JAAYCC010000066.1 coordinate 1,396, forward strand.
TTCAAATCTATAACAGTCTCGGCGCTTTTCCCCGAAAGCGCCGATTTGACAAGCTCCTGCACGGCAAGACTTCTGTTCACAGTCAGCATTTTCTGGCCGACGCAGTTCTCGTCAACGCCGAACAGACGTGCGGCCGCCCGGTTTATGCTCAAAACCGCACTCTCTTCGTTGAGCAGAATAAGACCTTCATTCATACTGCCCGTTACGGCCGTCAGCTCATCCTGCCTGCGCGCCAGCTCCTCCATCTGTAATTCTATCTGCCTGCGCTGGCGCTCCATTCGAGTCAGAAGCGGAGCCAGCTCCTCATATACGTCGTTGTCCAGCGGCTGTTCCAGATCAAGATCGGCCAGCGGCGCTACGACCCGCTTTGCCAGGCGGCGAGCCAGCGCCGCCGAAAGCGCTATTGCAGCGGCAAATATTATAAGTATCGGCTGCAGCATGCCCATCACCAGGGTTACGACGGTATACTGCGTGACTGAGACACGCAGGACGGTCCCGTCTGAAAGGCGTTTTGCACGGTAGAGGGTCTTTTCGGCGAGCGTCGCGGAGGTGCGCTCGCTCTCGCTCTCTCCGGTCTCAAGCGCCCGCCTTATCTCCTCGCGCTGTCCGTGGTTTTCCATCGTGGCTGCGTCCGCCGTCGTGTCGTAGAGCACTGTACCGTCGGAATCCACCCATGTTATGCGGTAGTTGTTCATTTCAATGCCGTCGAAATAGTGGAGTCCGTCGTTTTCAACGCCCTTCGCCGCAAGCTCCGTCTGTGCCTTCAGCTGGTTTTTCTGGACGGAGGTGAAATAATCGTACATTACACCCATGATTATGACGAGGCATGACATGAGCACAGCCGCAGCAACTATGAATATGGAACGAAATATTTTATTCGTCATAATGGGCCCCCATACGGTATCCGACGCCGCGCACGGTCTCGATATACTCGCCGCATATGCCCAGCTTCTGCCGCAGAGTGCGGATATGCACATCCACCGTCCGGGTCTCGCCGTCATAGTCTGTACCCCAGACTTCCGAGAGGAGCCTGTCGCGTGTGAA
>JAAYCC010000003.1 GCA_012729875.1 Clostridiales bacterium
ACGACCATCTATGATGCGGGAATTTTCGACAAATATGCCGAGCAGGGCTACGCGCCGAGATGCTGGGTATATCCCGATTCCCATGGTACCATAAACGTCACTAAGGCGATAGAAGTATCATGCAACTACTTTTTCTATTCTGTCGGCGATAATCTCGGCATAGACGCAATGTCTGACTATGCCAAGCGTTTTGGCTTGGGAGAACCTACGGGCATTGAGCTTCCCGAGAAAACGGGCAATATGTCAAAAAGGGAGAGCGCAGAGTTCTATGAAAACAGATCGTGGTACCCCGGCGATACTCTGCAGGCGGCAATAGGCCAGTCCTTCAGCCTGTTTACGCCGCTGCAGCTTTGCAACTACACCGCGACGATAGCCTCAAACGGGACCCGCTACAGGGCGACCGTGCTCAAGTCCGTCAGAAGCTGTGACTATTCCGAGAGCGTCTATAAGCCTGAACCCGAGGTCGCCGAGGAAACCGGCGTAAAGCAGGAGTATTTTGATGCGGTAAAGCTCGGCATGTACAACGTCGCAAACTCACCCTACGGCGGCACGGCATATAACCTGTTTGGCAGATACCCGGTTAAAATTGCGGCTAAGACGGGAACCTCCCAGATTGGAGAGGGTATAACAAGCAACGGTGTTTTTGTGTGCTATGCCCCCTATGACAACCCGGAGATAGCCATAGCTGTGGTCGTTGAAAAAGGTAATGCGGGCGGCTCGGTGGGAGTTGTTGTCAAAGACATACTCGACTATTATTTCAGCTTCAAGAACAGCACCGCCTCGCTGGAAACCGAAAACTCTCTGCTAAAATAAAAGCATATTCAAAGTGTTGCTATTTCCGTTCAGTTAATGTATAATAACTCAGAAGATTAAACGCTTAAATGCAACATCAACCATGCGCAACGTTTTCGGAAAGGGTGAAGACAGTGAACATAGCACTGATGGCACACGACAATAAAAAAGAATTAATGGTGCAGTTCTGTATAGCATACTGCGGAATATTGTCTGAGCACTCGATTTGCGCAACCGCCACGACCGGACGCATGGTAGCGGAAGCAACCGGACTTCCCATCACGCTTTATCTCAGCGCCGCACAGGGCGGAAGCCAGCAGATCAAAGCGCGGATCTCCTATAACGAGATAGACCTTGTCCTGTTTTTCTGGGATCCCACCTCACCTGATGCCGATAGGGACGTCGTTGCAATCTCCCGCGCCTGCGACCAGCACAGCATACCCTTTGCCTCAAATGTTGCCACGGCGGAAGTCCTTATTCAGGGTCTCAGGCGCGGCGACCTCGGATGGCGGGACATAGTAAACCCCAAGAACTGAATTTATTGAACATTTTGTAACGCTCTCGTCCCTTTGCGGGAGAGGGCGTTATTTAGTAATATGCCCACTGGCATAGAACAGGCGAAAGGAAGTGCAGCCTATGGAAAAAGTAAAACCCCGCACTCTGTCGGGCTTTATGGAGCTTCTGCCGGAAAAGCAGATGCAGATGGAACGGATAAAGGAAATTCTTCGAGAGACCTACTCGCTTTACGGCTTTACACCCCTGGATACACCGGTTATTGAGGCCTCCGAGGTGCTTTTGGCCAAGGCCGGAGGGGAGACCGAGAAGCAGATATACCGCTTTACAAAGGGCGACTCCGACCTGTCTTTGCGCTTCGATCTGACAGTTCCTCTGGCAAAGTATGTAGCGCTGCATTACGGCGAACTGGCTTTCCCGTTCCGCCGGTTTCAGATAGGAAAGGTATACCGCGGAGAAAGGGCACAGCGCGGTCGCTTCCGCGAGTTTTATCAGGCGGACATCGACATAATAGGCGATGGCAGTCTTGACATTATGAATGAGGCCGAGATACCGGCCATTATTTTCCGCAGCTTTACGGCGCTCGGTCTCTCAAAGTTCAAAATCCGCGTCAATAACCGCAAGGTTTTGAACGGCTTTTTCTCTGTTCTGGGTCTTTCGGACAGGGCGACGGATGTCATGCACACCATAGACAAGCTGGATAAAATCGGCGCCGAAAAATGCCGTCTGCTTCTTCTGGATGGCGGCGTTTCAGAGTCTGCGGCCGACGAGATAATGAGCTTTATCTCCATAGGGGGCAATACAACTGAAAAAATCTCCGCTTTAGATAAATACAAGGGGAGAGACGAAGTTTTCGACACCGGCCTCTCGGAGCTTAGCGCCGTCGCCGAATGCCTGTCGGAATTCGGCGTACCGGAGGACAATTTTGAGATAGACCTCACCATTGCCCGCGGACTCGACTACTACACAGGCACCGTATATGAGACAACGCTGACCGATTACCCCGAGATAGGCTCTGTCTGTTCCGGCGGACGCTACGACAATCTGGCGGAGTACTATACCGACAGGAAGCTGCCCGGTGTCGGCATCTCCATAGGACTCACCCGGCTGTTTTACGTTCTTGAGGAGCAGGGACTGCTCTCGGATGAGGGCGTAACCGCTCCCGCAGATGTGCTCATAATACCCATGACAGAAGACCTCAAGGCAGCCGTCAGAACAGCGACAACCTTTCGTGATGCGGGCATACGGACCCAGCTTTACAGTGAGAACAAAAAGTTCAAGGCAAAAATGTCCTATGCAGATAAAATAGGGGTACCGTTTGTACTGTTTATTGGAGAAGACGAACTTCAAAAGGGCGTCGTCAAGGTGAAGGATATGCAGAGCGGTGAGCAGACCGAGTTAACAGCCGACGAGGCTGTGAGAGCCGTTGCCGGGGCTATCGCAAAAAAAAATGCGGCAAAGGTCATCAAAGAGAAGTAAGAACAAACACGTATAAGGAAGTCTGAGACTATGATTCAATCCAGAACACACACCTGTAATGAACTCAATATGAAAAATGTCGGCGATAGAGTTAAAATCGTCGGCTGGATGGAGAATGTCCGCGAGGTGAGCGCTGCCCTCGCCTTTGTTGTTGTCCGCGATTTTTACGGCACCACTCAGGTGGTCGCTGAGACCGAGGATATGATAAAGATGATCCGCGAGCTCAACAAGGAGTCCACGATAAGCGTAGAGGGCACAGTCCGTGAGCGCGCCAGCAAAAACCCGAAATTGCCCACGGGCGATATTGAGGTAGTCCCCGAAAAAATCGAGGTGCTTGGGCGCTGCCTATACAATGAGCTGCCGTTCCAGATCAATCGCAGCCGCGAGGCGGACGAGGCCACACGCCTCAAGTACCGCTACTTGGATCTCCGCAACCCCGAGGTCAAAAACAACATCGTGCTGCGCTGCAACGTAGTGTCGGCACTGCGTCAGGCTATGACCGAGAACGGCTTTCTTGAGATTACCACACCCATCCTCACGGCCTCAAGCCCGGAGGGGGCGCGCGACTACCTCGTTCCCGCCCGCAATCATCCTGGGAAATTTTATGCTCTGCCTCAGGCTCCCCAGCAGTTCAAGCAGCTTTTAATGACAAGCGGTTTTGACCGTTATTTCCAGATAGCTCCCTGCTTCCGCGACGAGGACGCAAGAGCCGACCGCTCACCGGGAGAGTTCTATCAGCTGGATATGGAGATGGCATTTGCCGATCAGGACGATGTTTTCTCCGTTCTGGAGAGTGTTTTGCCCCCGATCTTTGCCAAATACGGAAAGTACGATATTGCCTCAGAGCCCCCCTTCAGGCGCATCGGCTACAACGAGGCCATGGAGACATACGGCTCCGACAAGCCCGATCTGCGAATAGACCTCACTGTTCAGGATGCGACGGAGGTTTTGGGTGATTGTGGTTTTGAGCCGTTTGCGGGAAACACAGTGAAGGCCGTTGTCGTTTCCGATTTCAAGGAGACGAGAAAGTTTATAGACAAGCTCTGCGCCGATGTCGAGGTGCAGACCGCAAATAAGCCTTTTTGGTTCCGTCTGGACGAAAACGGGGAGCTGGTAGGAGGCATTTCCAAGTTTCTCACCGGCCGCAAGGACAAAGTCATTGCAGCGCTCGGACTTAAGCCCGGCTGCTTCGTGGGGCTTGCTGCTGGGAAGAAGCTCGCGGCGCAGAAGACCGCGGGGGTTATGCTCAAGATGCTCGGCACCTCCGTACCCGGACATATGGACGAAGAGCGCTACGAGTTTTGCTGGATAGTCGATTTTCCGATGTATGAGATCGGCGAGGAGAGCGGAGATCTTGAGTTCTGCCACAACCCGTTTTCCATGCCCAACGGGGGTCTGGACATTCTGCTCAAGGCTGAAAAGGGCGAGGCGGACCCGCTGTCTATCACGGCGTTTCAGTACGATCTGGTATGCAACGGCGTGGAGCTATCATCCGGCGCTGTGCGCAACCATGACCCCGAGATCATGATAAAGGCCTTTGAACTTGTCCGTATGGGCGAGGAGGACGTCAAGGCAAAATTCCCCGCCATGTACAACGCGTTTTGCTACGGTGCTCCGCCACACGCGGGAATCGCCCCGGGAGTGGACCGCATGGTCATGCTCTTGGCAGGTGAGGACAGCATACGCGAAATTATTCCGTTCCCCATGAACAAGAATGCTCAGGACCTCATGATGGGCGCGCCCTCCTCAGTCGAGCAAAAGCAGCTCGACGAGCTGCACATTGCTCTTGTACCAAACGATTAGCGGTGCTGCCGACACCTGCAGAGCGGGTATCGGCTATCTCGTTTGGGAAACAGGCATGCGTAGTTATTAGGGGATTTATAGTGTCAGTATTGTCCGTTGGGGATAGTTTATTGAGGATAGTTATATAAATTAAATATATGGTTTGAAATTATGATAAGAGAAATTACAG
>JAAYCC010000067.1 GCA_012729875.1 Clostridiales bacterium
CAAACCGGATTCGCCGGATAGATGACCGGCTTGCAATGGGCGCCGTCACCGGAGGAAATAAAATTTCTCTTGCGGTTTTCGCCGTGCTTTTTGCGGTTTTTACAGCGCTGGGCGTAATCGGACTTGACATTCTATGGGAGACCGCTTTTTTCTGGGTGACGTTCGTCGGCTTCGCTGCGGGACTGGGATTTGCGCTTCTGACAGTATTGCAGGCGGCCCGAATCCGCGGATTAAAAAGGACATACGGAGCCGCGCTGCTGGAGCGGGACGTGCTTCTGGCAAAATACAGATGCAGTACTGCCGGCGAAGTTGAAAAGCTGCTCGCAGACCACGGGGAGAACTGCCGCAGACGCGACGAGGCGCTCTATGTGCAGAGAGAGACTCAGACAAGGCTTGACGCTGAAAAGGCTAGACAGGCAAAGCTGGACGCCGCCATGCTCAAGGATCTGGATTTCACCGAGGGCGGCGAGGCGGCAGAGCTTACAAAACGCTTAAAGCAGGCGGAGGACGAGCTTCGCCGTATCCGTGAGGAGAGTGCTGCGTGGGACGGCCGCCGCAGCGCTCTGGGTGACCCGGAGGACATCTCAAAGCATGTGGATGAGCTTCTGGAGGAGCACAGGAGACTTTCAACGGAATACGAGGCGCTCTCGCTGGCTGCCGACACGCTGCGCGAGGCGGGTACGGAGATACAGAACCGCCTGACGCCAAAGCTCAGCAGGCGCGCAGCGGAGATATTCGAGCGGCTGACGGGCGGCCGGTACGAAGCGGTAGCCTTAGACCGGGAGCTGAAAGCCAAGGCGCGCCTTGCGGGGGATGCGGTGGACCATGAGACGGCCTTTTTGAGCGTTGGGGCTTTAGACCAGCTTTACCTTGCAGTGCGCCTTGCAATATGTGAGATGGCGCTGCCCGAGGACAAGCCCTGCCCGCTTATATTGGACGACGCCCTAGTTAGTTTTGACGACGAACGCTGCCTTATGGCGCTGGGGCTGCTGAAAGAGATGTCAGAGACGCGGCAGATAATCCTGTTCACCTGCCATGACAGGGAGCTCCAGATGGAAAGGACGGGCCTATGAACACCTTCGGAGAGAATCTGAGACTTACGGTTTTTGGCGAGTCCCACGGTACGGCTGTCGGCATGGTGCTGGACGGTTTCCCCGCCGGCTTTGATATCGACTTCGAGGCGCTCGGACAGGAGATGCGCCGCCGCGCCCCGGGACAGTCGGAGCTCAGTACTCCGCGCGAAGAGCCGGACGAGCCGGAGTTTATAAGCGGGCTTATGGACGGAAGGACTACGGGAGCGCCCCTCTGCGCGGTTATACGCAACACAAATACGCGCTCCGGAGACTACTACCCCGAAAAGCCGCGTCCGGGGCATGCCGACCTTACGGCGCAGATAAAGTTCAGGGGAAACGCGGACTACCGCGGCGGAGGGCCCTTCAGCGGGAGACTGACCGCGGCTATGGTCGTTGCCGGCGCCCTTTGCAAGCAGGAGCTTGCCCGGCGGGGGGTGGACGTTAATGCGTCCATCGTCTCCATAGCCGATGCGGACAGGAGCGACCCGAAATTTGACTTTGCCATGCGCAAAACTATCCTTGACGCCCGTTCCGGCGGCGACAGCGTCGGAGGGGTTATAGAGTGCGTTGCCTCGGGTGTGCCCGCGGGAATCGGCGGGCTGATGTTCGGCGGCATGGAGAGCCGCATATCCGCCGCGCTCTATGCGATACCCGCCGTAAAGGGTGTGGAGTTCGGAGCCGGATTTGAGATAGCGAAGATGCGCGGCAGCGAGGCAAACGACCCCATACGTCTCGAAAACGGGCACATATTGACAGAGACCAACAATGCGGGGGGTATTAACGGCGGGATTACCAACGGGATGCCTCTTATTGTGCGCTGCGCCTTCCGCCCGACGCCGTCCATCAGCCGGGAGCAGAAGACGGTGGATTTCAAAAACCGTGAGAACACGACGATGCGGGTGGTGGGACGGCATGACCCCTGTATAGTTCCCCGCGCAGTCCCCGTTGTCGAAGCTATGGTGGCGTTCTGTATTCTGGACGCGATGATGGAATAGCTACAAAGGACGGGACCAAAGCCTTATGTCTGAACAGCACGGATTTTCCGTGAGAAAAGGGTGAAAATATGAAACAGGACAAGGAAAAATCAACAGTGAATATGGAAGACGAGGTTTCACGTGAGAGCGCGGAAAATTCGGAAACGTCGGAAAAAACGGGCGAGAGCTCCGTGAGTGGAGAATGCGGGGACAAAAAACTTCGCGGCGCGGTGATCCGTATGGCGGCTGCTGTTGCAGCGGCTGTGATACTGCTCGCAATAACAGCCTTTGCTCCCGTCATGCTGCTTAAGGGCCCGGAGGAGACCGAGGCGATACAGAACAACGAGCCCGGCGATTTCGTTTATCGGGATATATATGCCATACTCGGCTTCTACGCCGACGACAAGGGCAAATCCGGTGAGACTATGGGGCGCTACGCCCTTGTTCCCATGAACGGTGAGCTGGTCAGCGTGCATTTCACAAAGCGATATCTGGAGTCCGCCGACGCCGTCTGCGACAACACCTATGACTTTATAAACGGCAGGGCGGAAAAACTCGACAAGTACGTGACCGTCGAAGGCACCGTAGAGGAGATCGGAGAGGACGCTTCCGCCCTTATGTATGATTGGTTCGGCGCAAATAAGGCCCAGCTTGTTGAGATGAGGATGATAGCCGATACCGAAGACTACTCCGACCATCTCAGCGACTATCTGCTTGAGGTGGACACCGTGAAAAGCCACAACGAGACTTACGTTTATGTGACCGGAATCATCGCCGCTATGCTTTTGCTGTACGCAATAGTTGAGATCGTTCTCATGGCTTCGGGCTTCTATCTGCCCCGGACGGCGGGAGCGCAGAGCTGCGTGAGTGCCGGATGCGGGCCGGACGGCGAGAACGAAATCTCCGGGGAAAAGACCGAAGATGAAAAAAGTGAAGACTATGAGCCGGAGGACAAGGAATGAACCTGCGATTTTGCGCCCCCTGCCACTTTGGGCTGGAGGGTCTGGTGGCCGACGAGCTGCGGAGGCTGGACATGCCGGGAGTCGCCGCAGAAAACGGACGGGTGCGCTTTGAGGGCACCGAAGAGGAACTGGCAAAGGCCTGTATCTGGCTGCGCTGCGCCGAGCGCGTGCTGGTTGAGGTCGGCTCCTTTACCGCAAGGACCTTCGATGAGCTTTTCGAGGGGGTAAAGGCACTGCCCATTGAAGACTATATCCCTAAGAATGCTGCGTTTCCGGTCAAGGGCCACAGCATAGGCTCCAAGCTGTTTTCCGTGTCGGACTGCCAGAGCATAATAAAAAAGGCTATGGTCACGCGGCTCTCGCAGAAGTACGGAATTTCGTGGTTCCCTGAGGACGGCGAGACCATGCGTGTACAGTTTTCCATTATGGATGACGTGTGTACAATCTACCTTGACGCCACCGGTGACGGGCTGCACAAGCGCGGTTACCGCCCTGCCCATGTTGGAGCGCCGCTTTCGGAGACCCTTGCGGCGGCCATGGTAATCCTCTCGCGCTACCGCGGCAGAGACGATTTCTGCGATCCCTTCTGCGGCAGCGGAACTCTGCCTATCGAGGCGGCGCTCATTGCCAAAAACCGCGCGCCCGGGCTTGACCGGGGCTTTGCGGCCGAAGAGTGGTCGTGCTTTGACAGAGGCGTGTGGAAAAAAGCCCGCGAGGAGGCGCCGAGCCGGGAGTATAACGGCGACTACCGCATTTTTGCCTCCGATATTGATCCCGAGGCGGTGCAGATCTCAAAGGAGAATGCAAAACGTGCCGGCGTAGACGGATGTATAGAGTTTTCGCAGGCGGATGCAACGAAATTCGACAGAAAAACCGAGCGGGGAGTGATTGTGACAAATCCGCCCTACGGCGAGCGTCTCATGGAAAAGCGCCAGGCTGAAGCGCTTTATACCGACTTCGGGAAAGCCTATTTCGCGCTCGAAAACTGGAAGCTGTTTCTGCTGTCCTCACATACGGAGTTTGAGCGCAGCTTCGGAGGGGCGGCGGACAAAAAGCGAAAGCTCTACAACGGCATGATAAAGTGCGATCTTTACATGTATTTGAAGTGACAGCCCAAAATAAGGTGTTCGCAGAGTGGATTTAAGAGGAAAAGCCAGTAAATCGCAGTTAGCACCCGCGTTATATGGTTAAGATATGGATTGTTCCCAATAATTAGCGTATTTCGCCGAAAAATCGGCATAATACAGCTTGCAAGAACAGCTAGATATGGCTTATTATTATATTCGTTAGCACTCGGTTGTTGTGAGTGCTAAAACCATCTTACTTTGATTACATTTTTAGGAGGTATATACAATGAAAATCAAACCCGTAGGCGACAGAGTTCTGTTAAAGCAGTTCGAAGCTGAGGAAAAGACCAAGAGCGGCATAATTCTTACCAGCAGCAACAAAGAGAAGCCCTCGATTTTCGAGGTTCTTGTAGTAGGCGACGGCAATATGAACGACGGCACCCAGATAAAGATGTTTCTCAAGCCCGGTGACAAGGTCATCTGCAACAAATTTTCCGGCATGACCGCAAAGGTCGACGAGGAGGAGCTCGTCATCGTGCGGCAGAACGACATCCTCGCTGTTGTCGAAATGTAATACGTTCTATAAATATTTGGAGGTCAAAATACTATGGCAAGACAGATTATCTACGGTGAGGATGCCCGCAAGTCCCTCAAAAGCGGCATTGACCAGCTCGCCGATACAGTGAAGATCACACTCGGACCCAAGGGACGCAATGTAGTCCTCGAAAGAAAGTTCGGTATTCCCCTTATCACCAACGACGGCGTTACCATCGCCAAGGAAATCGATCTGAAGGATCCGTTTGAAGATATGGGAGCACAGCTCATCAAGCAGGTCTCCACGAAGACCAACGACGTAGCCGGCGACGGTACCACCACAGCGACCATCCTTGCGCAGGCAATGATTGCTGATGGCCTCAAGAACGTAGCGGCGGGCGCAAACCCGATGATCATGCGCCGCGGCATCAAGCAGGCTGCAGACGCAGCGGTTGAGGCCGTAAAGCAGAACAGCCAGCCCGTTTCAGGCAGCAAGGACATCGCAAGAGTCGGCACAGTCTCCTCCGGCGAGGCTTTTATAGGCGATCTCATCGCCGACGCTATGGATAAGGTATCCCAGAACGGCGTTATAACCATAGAGGACAGCAAGACGGCGGACACCTACACCGAGGTCGTCGAGGGCATGCAGTTCGACCGCGGCTATCTGACCCCCTACATGGTCACCGATACGGAAAAAATGGAGGCTGTCCTTGAAAACCCCTATATCCTCATAACCGATAAGAAGATATCCAATCTGACCGAACTGCTCCCCGTGCTGGAGGCAACAATGAAGGCCGGCAGGAAGCTCCTCATCATCGCTGAGGACATTGACGGAGACGCGCTGGCCGGAATTATACTCAACAAGCTGCGCGGAACCTTTACATGTGTCTGTGTAAAGGCGCCCGGATTCGGCGACAGACGCAGAGAAATGCTCGACGATATCGCCATCCTTACCGGCGGACAGGTCATAAACAGCGAACTGGGCATGCGTCTTGACGACGACAATTTCGATGTCAACTGCTTCGGCACCGCCCGTCTCGTAAAGGTCAATAAGGAAAATACCATGATCATTGACGGCGCCGGCGACTCCAAGGAGATCAAGGCAAGAGTCGATGCAATCAAACGTCAGATCGAGGACACAACCTCCGATTACGACAAGGATAAGCTCAACGAGCGCATTGCAAAGCTGGCAGGCGGCGTCGCGGTTCTGAAGGTCGGCGCAGAGACCGAGACCGAGATGAAGGAGAAAAAGCTCAGAATCGAGGACGCTCTCAACGCCACCCGCGCGGCTGTAGAAGAGGGCATCGTTGCCGGCGGCGGTACAGCATATGTTATGGCTGCCAAGGCGGCCGAAAAGCTGCTTGAGGACCTTGAAGGCGACGAGAGGACTGGTGCTGCTATTGTTGTCAATGCTCTCCAGGCTCCCATTCGCCAGATCGCTGAGAACGCAGGTCTGGAGGGCGCGATTATCCTTGAGAAAGTCAAGGCCAACAGCAGTGTAAACTACGGATACGACGCAATAAATGACAAGTACACCGACATGATAAAGGCCGGAGTGGTTGACCCGACCAAGGTGTGCCGCAGCGCAATCCAAAACGCGGCATCGGTAGCCTCCCTTGTGCTCACCACCGAGAGCCTTGTTGCCGATATCCCCGAGCCTCCCGCACCCGCAATGCCCGATATGGGCGGCATGGGCGGAATGGGTGGTATGGGCGGCGGAATGTTCTAAAGAGCATTCCCTCAGCGGTATAACCGACAATCAATAAACGCCTTTGACCCCGCAGACTTCAAGGTCTGCGAGGTCATTTTTTTGCGCTTGACATAATATTTAATCCACGTTAGAATAGTACGATGATATTTATAAGGTTAACTGCGTACAATTGTACGTGGCAGGGGGATAATCCTTTTAACATTCATTGAGCTTTTAGACGGCGGAAAGGGGTACCGTCGGGACGAAAGTTCTTTTAGATCGAATTTCTATCAGTTAACCACCTAACATTTTTACAAGATTGGAGGTGTGTTACTTACTATGCCTGATGTTTCATTGCTATGGACGATAATCATCGCCGTAACAGTTTTCGTAGTTGCCTTTGCACTCGGCATCGTCTACAGGAAAAGAGTTTCGGAGCGCGAAATTCAAAGCGCCGAGGAAGAAGCAAAGCGAATTATAAATGAGTCTATAAAAACCGCTGAGAGCAAGCAGCGGGAAGCTCTTTTAGAGGCAAAGGAAGAAATACACAAAAACCGCGCCGAATACGAGCGCGAAGTCAAGGAGCGCCGTGCCGAGCTGCAGAAGCAGGAGCGCCGCCTCCAGCAGAAAGAAGAAAACCTCGACAGAAAAACCGACTCTCTGGAAAAACGAACAGAGACATTAAACCGCAAGATAGCCTCTGTTGAAGCACAGCAGGAGGAGATTGACGCGATCAAGCGTAGCCAGCTTGAAATGCTTGAAAAAATCTCGGGATACACTGTTGAGGAAGCCAAGGAACACATTATATCCACTCTCGAGACCGAGGTCACCCATGAGATGGCGGTCAAGATAAAGGAAGTGGAGAGCCACTACAAGGAAGAAGCGGAAACCAAGGCAAGAGAATATATCACCCTCGCCATACAGCGCTGTGCGGCGGATCACGCATCCGAAGTTACGGTCTCGGTCGTTCCTCTCCCGAACGACGAGATGAAGGGCCGCATCATAGGGCGCGAAGGCCGCAACATCCGTGCTATCGAGACGCTCACCGGTGTAGACCTCATAATCGACGACACGCCCGAAGCGATAACCCTGTCCAGCTTTGACCCCGTTCGCCGAGAAGTCGCACGTCTGGCACTTGAAAAACTCATTCAGGACGGACGTATCCATCCTGCAAGAATTGAGGAGATGGTCGCCAAGGCGCAGAAGGAGGTCAACGCCTCTATAAAGGCAGAGGGCGAACGGGCCATATTCGAAACCGGCGTTCACGGTCTGCATCCCGACCTGGTCAAACTGCTGGGCCGCATGAAATATCGCACCAGCTACGGTCAGAATGTTCTGAGCCACTCGATCGAAGTGTCGCACATTGCCGGTCTTTTGGCATCGGAGCTGGGCGTCAACGTCACACTCGCAAAGCGCGCGGGCCTGCTCCATGACATAGGAAAGGCGATCGACCACGAGGTTGAAGGAAGCCATGTGACCATCGGCGTCGACCTTGCACGCAAGTATAAGGAAAGCGAGGAGATTATCCACGCCATCGAAGCCCACCACGGTGATGTGGAGCCTCACAGCATAATTGCCGTTCTTGTCCAGGCGGCGGACTCGATTTCTGCGGCCCGACCCGGCGCTCGCCGTGAAAATATTGAAAACTACGTCAAACGTCTGGAAAAGCTCGAGGAGGTCTCAAAGAGCTTTGGCGGAGTCGAGAGCTGCTATGCTATTCAGGCGGGCAGAGAGATCCGCATAATGGTAAAACCCGAAGAGATATCTGAGGATCAAATGACTCTGCTTGCCCGCGATATTGCCAAGAAGATCGAAAGCGAGCTGACATACCCCGGTCAGATTAAAGTCCATCTTCTGCGTGAGACCAAGGCAGTAGAGTTTGCTAAGTAAGCGAAATTAACAAAAAAGTTTTAGCGTGCCCCGACATTTTATTCATATTGTCGGGAGCGCGCTTTCTTTTTCGGCGCTTTACCAAATTTTGATCTGCAGAAACTATCAGATGCCCCAAATCGTTGGAAACACAGTGTTTTTGGGCCCTTTTTTTGATCTGAGAGTCTTGCAATTGATTAAAATATTGTATATACTGCTATACGTGAATGATTGAACGCAGTCTGTTCAAACCTAACGCCAACAGGGAATTTTGGTGCAGCCGTACCCCGATAAATGGGAAATCGCCGTTTTTCATTTTGCTGGCGGAAAAATTATTATTTATCAAGGAGATGACCAAGATGAGAAATGGCAGACGTACTCTTGCACTGGTACTGACAGTCCTTTTGCTTGCAGCCCTGTTGGGCGCATGCGGAGCTGTTGTAGAGACAAGTCCCGACATCAGCCAGCAGCCGGAAGGCTCCGCAGAGCCTGTTATGGGCGGTGACCTGACAGTCGGCATTGCTCAGGATCTGGATAAAACTCTTGATCCTCACAAGATGGTTTATGCCGGAACAAGAGAAGTCCTGTTCAACGTCTATGAGGGGCTTGTCAAGCCCGACACCGACGGGAACCTCGTTCCTGCCGTTGCCAAAGACTTTGGCATCTCTGATGACGGAACAGTCTTCACTTTTACCCTGCGCGAAAACGTGAAATTCCACAACGGAGATACCGTCACGGCTGACGACGTCGTATATTCTCTTAAGCGCGCGGCCGGAACAAACAGTGATAAGCCGTTGGTGGAGGGGTTTGAAGCCATCAAATCCATTGAAAAGACCGACGACAGCACTGTCGTCGTCACCTTAAGCGAGCCAAACGTTGAATTTCTCGCCCAGTTCGCAGTCGCCATCATACCCGACGGCAGCAATCCCGAGGACGGGATAATCGGCACCGGCCCCTTTAAGTACGTTTCCCGCACTCCTCAGGAAAATGTAGTCCTTGAAAAATTCGACGATTATTGGGGAACTCCCGCATATGTTGACGGTGTAACATTCAAAATAATAGAGGAAGGCGAGGCGCTCATAATGTCTCTCAAGAGCGGAGCTCTTGACCTTGTCGCCCACCTCTCCAGCGCTCAGACGAACCAGCTTGGGGATGACTACACCATCGTTGAAGGCACAATGAACCTTGTACAGGCGCTCTACCTCAACAATAAAGCGGAGCCTTTTGACAACATGAAGGTACGTCAGGCGCTCTGCTATGCTTTGGACAGAAAGTACGTCATGGATCTCACGGCCGACGGGCGCGGCGCCGCAGTCGGCAGCAGTATGTATCCGGCGTTTACCAAATACTTCCGCAAGGATCTTGTTGACTACTACAGCTATGATATAGAAAAGGCCAAGCAGCTCCTTGCCGAGGCGGGATATGAGGACGGCTTCGAATTTGACGTGACCGTACCCTCCAACTACCAGCCGCATGTCGACACGGCGACTGTCCTGTCTGAACAGCTCAGTAAGATAGGCGTAACTATGAACGTTAAGCTTGTGGACTGGAACACATGGGTAAACGACACATATCTCGGACGCAATTTTGAGGGCACAGTCATCGGAGTCGACGCCTCCCTTATGACCGCAAGATCCATGCTGGAGCGCTTCACGAGCGATAACGCATCCAACTTCATTAACTTCAGCAATGAGGAATACGATGAGGTATTTTCAAAGGCTGTCACCTGTATTGATTCCGATAAGCAGGTCGAGCTCTATGGAAGGCTGCAGGAGATACTCGCAGAACAGGCCGCAAACGTCTATATCCAAGATCTCTGCGATATGGTTGCAATGGGGAACGGTGTCCGCGGATACGAGTTCTATCCCCTATATGTCATGGATATGTCCAAGGTCTATTTTACAAAGTGAGCATTAAACGGCCCGATTAGTAAAACAAAAGGGAACAGGGCGATCTTTCCAAAAGAAAGCGCGCCCTGTTTGTCCCAATTACCGACATAATTATTTGTCACATTTTGTCATTACAGGATACCGGAGGGGATAAAAATGCACTACGTTGTCAAAAGAATATGCATATTTATCCTCACTCTTCTGGTAATATCAATGCTTGTATTTCTCGCGTTTCAAATCATTTCGGGCGATCCCACTACCAATATGCTGGGTACGCACAGTACCCCCGAAAGGGTGGAGGCTCTGAGGGAGGAGCTGGGACTCAA
>JAAYCC010000068.1 GCA_012729875.1 Clostridiales bacterium
TAGCTCATCCCGACTTCCGTCAGGACTTGAAAAAGAAAATCTGCACCAGCCCGCTTATTGAAGAAGAGGACTTCGAAGGCTGGGACATTATGAAGATTCAGGAGCCCAAGAGCAGATAAGGGCTGAAGGCCCATAAATCCGGCAGACAAAACTTATAAGATCATGCTTTATACGCACAGCGGCATGGAGAACCATGCCGCTGTATATTCTTTCCTATTTGTCCTTAAGCAAATCCCGGATCTCTGCGAGAATCACCACTTGAGGGTCGGGGATGAGAGCCGCTTCGGGCTCCTCCTTTTTGCGGTGGAACTTGTTGATGGCCTTTACCATTATGAAAACGACCAGTGCGATCAGAAGAAAATTAAGGATTCCCTGAAGGAAACTGCCGTACATAATGGCGTTGTCGGCACCGAGGACCAGCCTGTACTTTGACAGGTCGGTGTCTCCCATGAGCCAGCCGATAAAGGGCATGATGATATCGTTTACGAGGGAGTTTACAATGGCGGTGAAGGCCGAGCCGATAATTATTCCGACGGCTAGATCGACCACGCTGCCGCGGGAGATGAATTCTTTGAATTCGGCAATAAGCCCCTTTTTGTTATGCATTATTCTCCTCCTCCATTTTTGCAACTATTATAAAACCTGTTATCTGGTATTTCAACAACTTTTTATCAAAAGTGACAAAAAACGACGGTATCTGCCCACTGTTTTAGAAAAATATGCTTGCGGAGATGGCTGATGAATGATATTATGTAAAGCAGATCTGACAGAGTAATTACTGTTTAAAATAGTGAGGCATGCTATGAATATTGAGGAGATCGTAGAAAAACAGAGAGCATATTTCCTGAGCGGAAACACGCTTTCCCTAGAGTCGAGGCTTGCGTCTCTTAAAAAACTCAGGGATGCGGTCAAGGACAACGAGGAGGCCATAGCAAAAGCACTGTATGCCGACCTCGGCAAGCAGGAGCTTGAAGCTTATATGACCGAAACCGGCATGGTACTTGAGGAACTGAAGTTCGTAATAAGGCGCCTCAAGTCCTGGGCAAAGCCGGAGTCTGTAAAAACGCCCCCGGCGCAGTTTCCCTCCCGCAGCTTTGTTGTGCCCGAACCCTACGGTGTCGCTCTAATAATGTCCCCCTGGAACTATCCTTTCCAGCTTACTATCGAGCCGTTGATAGGCGCTATTGCGGCCGGAAACTGCTGCGTTTTAAAACCCTCTGCCTATGCACAAAGCACCAGCAAGCTGATAGCTGGCATCATTGAAGAGACGTTCCCGCCGGAGTATGTCACGGTTGTAGAGGGCGGCAGAGAGCAGAATCAGAAGCTCCTCCAGCAGAAGTTCGACTATATTTTTTTCACCGGCAGCGTGACCGTCGGCAAATATGTCATGGAGTGTGCCTCAAGGAACCTTACACCCGTGAGTCTCGAACTCGGGGGCAAGAGCCCCGTAATAATCGACGAGACGGCAAATCTGCCTGTGGCGGCGAAGCGCCTAGCCTTCGGCAAATACCTTAACGCGGGACAGACCTGCGTCGCGCCGGACTACTTGTATATTAAGGACAGCATCTGTGAGCGATTTATTGAGGAGTACAAAAAAGCTGTGGCAGGTTTTTTCCCCAACGGCGACTATTCGCATATGCCGACTATAGTTAATGACAAGCACTATGAGCGTATAATGGGACTGATCGACCCCGCTAAGGCCGTCATAGGCGGCCGCGGCGATCCCTCAAGGCGTTTCATTGAGCCGACACTTATGAAGGGCGTCACATGGGACGATGCCGTAATGAAAGAGGAGATATTCGGACCGATTATGCCGGTTCTGACATATTCAGATCTCGACGAAGCAATAGCGGAGATTACAGCCCGTCCCAAGCCCCTGGCGTTGTATCTGTTTACCACCGATAAGTCTGTGGAAAAGAAGGTTCTTACCCGGGTTTCATACGGCGGAGGCTGCGTCAACGACACCATAGTGCATCTGGCAACCTCCCACATGGGCTTTGGAGGCGTCGGAGACAGCGGCATGGGCGCCTACCACGGCAAGCTCAGCTTTGACACCTTTACACACTACAAAAGCGTACTTAAAAAGGCCAACTGGCTGGATTTGCCCATGAGGTACCACCCCTATACAGGGAAAAATATGAGGATTATAAAGAGATTTATGAAGTGAGAAATAAAAAGTGCCGGCCATAGGGGCCGGCACTTTTTACTCTATACCGTATGTAGCTCACCCTCACAGCGGCGGAAGTGGCTCTCCACCTTGTCGGAGACTTTTTTTGTGAACTCAGCTGTATCCATATCCGGGTCATAGGGTACTGGCTCGGAAACGGTGATCGTCTTTCCGGACCAGTCAATGAAGGTCGGATAGAAGTAGAGGATCTGTTTCGTGCGGCGGTAGAACAGCCTTCCAATTGATACGAAGCCGTTTACGATCTCTTCTTCATACTGGCAGTAGCCTGAGGGATGTTCAGGGAAGAGGATAATGTGTTTGCCGCTTTTTAACGCGCTGATGCTGTCTTTTAATGTTGAAATAACTCTTGTATCGTGGTATACGGGAATACAGGCGCTGCCTTTGAGAATAGGGGGCAGGATCAGCGCCACTATGTATGCCAAGGTGTGGTCGAGTATCCATGTGTACCATTTACCGGGCTTCCACCAGAAATCCCGGCGCACATACGAGGGCGTTTCCCTTATGGATAGAACCGGCGAGTTTATCCACGGACGGACGTCCTCATAGCGGTCAAAATGTGCGCACATGGCTATGGGTCCGTAGGCGCGGTCGTGGTTGCATACAAAGACCGAGGGCATATTTTCAAAGGGCTGCTCCCATATAGTATGCATTTTTTTGGTGAAGATTTGGACTATTCTCCGTAAAAAGCGGTAGAAGCCCGACTGTTCCCGATCCATCGGCCGTTTTCCCTCCTAATGAACTTCATAGACTTCCTGTACCTGATTCCGAAATATTTTGTAGGCAAAGTTAATTGCCGGAGGTATCCATAGCGGGGCGGAGCGTTACCGGCCTTCAGAAATTGAAGTCTGAGTCCTCATTTTAACACTTATGTTTAAAAATGCAACATTAAGAGGGCTTTTTGCCAGCATGGGGTGATTTTTATTATACAGTGGTGTGTCAAATAAAGCAAAAAGCCCTGAAAGTATTGAAAAACAACACTTTCAGGGCAATTTCCGTCTGGCAGCGGGTGAAGGATTCGAACCCTCACAAACGGAGTCAGAGTCCGGTGTGCTACCATTACACAAACCCGCTAAATTTGAAACTTTTTCAGACGCAAGAGTTATTATACTATATTCCTCGCCGTTGTCAAGAGTTTTAAGACAAGAAAATACTGTGCCGCACGAATGTGCGGCACAGACATCTGAAATTTATTTTTCGAGGTAACTTACAACAAGCTCGTGGAGAAGCTCATCCCTGTCGAGACGACAGATAAGGCTTCTCGCATTGTTGTAATTGGTTATATAAGTGGGATCCTCGGAGAGGATATAGCCAACCAACTGGTTTATGGGGTTGTAGCCCTTTACAACAAGAGAGTTATATACAGAGGACAATATCTCTTTCATTTCGGTCTTATTGTCTATTATGTTGAATTTGCGAGTTGCATCTTCCATATATACTGCCCTCCTTTTCGACTGCATTCCTATTATAGCAAATATTACCGTTCTGTAAAGCGAGGAATTATTACTATTACATTACATTTTAACGCAAAACGCCTTATCTTATTACTGCTCCATGGACTTTTTCAAGATTGGAGAGTATAGATTTCATTATCTCGTCGGCGTGTTCGTCGGTGAGAGTCTGGTCCTTTGCGCGCATTGTAAGCGAGAAAGCGACGCTGCGTTTGCCCTCCGGTATGCCGGGACCGGTGTAGACGTCAAACGGCTTGCAGCTCTCAAGGTATTCACCGCCGGCCTTGTACATGGCGTCCGCCAGAGCGGCAACTGTGACGCCGCGGCTGCAGACTACCGCTATATCGCGTGTCATCGCGGGGAAACGGGGCAGGGGAACATAGGTCGGCTCGGGGCCGACACAGCGCATCATATCGCGGAGGCTCAGCTCGGCTGCAAAGATCTCGCCGGCCAGACCGAAATCCGGACAGACGGCGGGGTGAATCTGTCCGAATATACCCAGATAGACGTCGCCGCTGAAGACGGCCGCGCAGCGCCCGGGATGGTAGGCCCTGTTGTCCGATACGGCTTCGAAACGCAGACCACCAATGCGAAGGGCGCCGAGTAGAGCTTCGATGCAGCCCTTGAGTTCATAGAAGCCGGTACCCGCACCGTAAGCGCCGAGAGTCAGAATTGTCTGCTCGTCGGCGAGTTCGCTGTCCTCAGTGGGAAGATAGACGGTGGCCAGTTCAAAGAGCTTTACGTCCATGTTGCGCTTGGAGAGATTTGTGCCCAGCACGTCCAGCATGGAGGGCAGGGCAACGGTGCGCATTACGCTGGTGTCCTCACCCAGCGGGTTTTGAATTACAAATGCTCTGCGGAGGGGGCTGTTTTCAGGGAGATTTATCTTGTCCCACGCTGTTTTGCTGCCAAAGGAGTAGGTCATGACTTCGTAATAGCCCATACCGCGGCAGATGGCGCTGATGGAGCGCTCAAACTGCTGCTTCTTTGAATATCCGCCCTTGGCGGCTGCGCCGGAAAACATGGTCGGCTCTATCTTGTCATAGCCGTAGAATCGGGCGACCTCCTCGGCTATGTCTGCATAGTGCTCGATGTCGGAGCGGAAAGACGGTACGCGGATCATGTCGCCGTCGATTATAAAGTCGAGCTTTTCAAGGACTTTTACCATGAATCCGCGGCTTATTTCGGTACCCAGCAGGGAGTTTATGCGGTCGGGCTCCAAAGGCAGACATACCTGCTTCGGCTCTGCGGCGACGACATCTATGACCCCGTCCATCACCTCGCCGGCACCGAGCATCTCAATGAGCTCGCAGGCCCGCTCGGCGGCCGGGACGGTGTTCATGGGGTCGAGACCCTTCTCATATCTGCCGGAAGCGTCCGTGCGCATACCCAGGGCAATGGCGGTCTTGCGGATCGAGGTCCCGTTGAAGTTGGCGGACTCGAATACGATCGTGTTTGTGCTGTCTGTGACCTCGCTGCTGAGCCCCCCCATTACTCCCGCAAGAGCGATAGGGTTGTACTCGTCTGCAATTACAAGCATATCGGGGGTGATGGCGCGGTCTTTACCGTCCAGCGTGGTGAGAAACTCGCTCTCGGCCGCGCGACGGACTATGATTTTTCTGCCTTTTACACAGGAGTAGTCGAAAGCATGCATAGGTTGACCGTACTCAAGCATAACATAGTTTGTAATATCAACGATATTGTTGATGGGGCGCACACCGCTGGCGCGGAGCCTCCGGCGCATCCACTCCGGCGAAGGGCCGATCTTTATGTTCCTGACCATCTTCGCGGTGTAGCGCGGGCAGAGAGCGGGATCGGCGATCTCAACGGTGAGGTGGTCTGAAATATTTCCCGCACCGCCCTTTATGACGGGTTTGTGGAGCTTGAGCTCGGTTCCGAAGGTCGCTGCGCTCTCGCGGGCGAGACCGATCACGGACAGACAGTCGGGGCGGTTGTTGGTTATCTCAAACTCCACAACAGTATCGCCCAAGCCCAGAACGTCCCTTATGTCGTCGCCGACTTTGCAGGGCTCCTGAATTATGAAGATGCCGTCCTCAATGGCGTAGGGGTAGTCGTGCGAGTCCAGACCCAGCTCCTTGAGGGAGCAGAGCATCCCCTGTGATTCAACGCCGCGCAGCTTGCCGGTGTGGATTTTGATACCGCCGGGCAGAGCTGAGCCGTCCTGTGCAACGGGTACGAGGTCGCCAGTCCTGACGTTCTGTGCGCCCGTGACGACGGTTATGGGGCTGTTTTTGCCGACATCTACAGTGCAGATCCACATGTGGTCGGAGTTGCCGTGGCGTACGATCTCTGTGACCTTTCCAACGACCACAGCGCTAATTTCTTCGCCGGTGACTTCCCAGCCCTCTACCTTTGAGCCGGAGAGAGTCATCGCATCACAGTATTCTTTATCTGTTGCCCTGATGTCCGTGAATTCGGACAGCCACTCGCGTGAAAGATTCATATTGTCTGTACCTCCTTAGAACTGGCTGAGAAAACGGACGTCGTTCTCATATATGAGGCGAAGGTCGCTTATATTGAAGCGACGCATGGCCATGCGCTCTAAACCTATACCAAAGGCAAAGCCGGAGTAGACGCTTGAGTCTATTCCGCAGCCCTCGAGAACCTTCGGGTGGACCATGCCCGCGCCGAGAAGCTCTATCCAGCCCTCTCCCTTACAGACGCGGCAGCCCCTGCCGCCGCACTCGAAGCACTGGACGTCCACTTCGCAGGATGGCTCGGTGAACGGAAAGTGGTGCGGCCGGAAACGGGTGACGGTGTTCTCGCCGTAAAGCTGCCTCACAAGCGTATTAAGTGTGCCTTTTAGGTCTCCCATGGTGATGCCCCTGTCGACCACAAGCCCCTCTATCTGGTGGAACATGGGGCTGTGGGTCGCGTCCACCTCGTCCTTTCGGTAAACTCTGCCCGGGGAGATTATGCGTATGGGCAGAGGCTGGGTCTCCATAACGCGGACCTGTACGGGCGAGGTCTGTGTGCGCAGCAGCAGACTGTCGTCGTCGGTGAAATAGAATGTGTCCTGCCTGTCACGGGCGGGATGACCCTCCTGTGTGTTGAGCTTGTCAAAGTTGTATATTGAGAGCTCGACCTCGGGGCCCTCGGCAATGGTAAAGCCCATGCTGATGAAGATGTCTTTTGCCTCGTCCAGAACTGTGTTCAGAGGGTGCTTTTTGCCTATTTCCACAGGCTTGCCGGGCATGGTTATGTCCAGCGTTTCGCTGCTCAGCCTCATTTCGAGGAGCTTTTCTGAGAGAGTTTTGCGGCGCTGTTCAATGTTGTATGTCAGCGTCTCGCGTACCTCGTTGGCGAGCTGTCCCACTATGGGGCGGTCTTCGGCGGAAAGAGCGCCCATCTGCTTCAATATTGTGGTCAGCTCGCCCTTTTTGCCAAGGTACTTTACACGCAGAGCTTCCAGCGCATCAATGTTTTCAGCGGCTGTTATAGCCCCAAGAGAGCTCTCTCTGAGCTGCTGCAACGTTTCTTTCATGCTCATCTTGTTCTCCTTTTATGTGATCTTTGTGTTTTTGGGAATAAAAAAACTTCCGCCCCAATAAAAGGGACGAAAGGTCTGACTTCCGCGGTACCACCCGAATTCGGCGCAAAACGCCGCACTCTGCCGTCTGTAACGGGACGTACCGCCGATGATTGGTCGGGTGCTCCGGGGCGAACCAAATATCTTTTACGCAGGGCGCTTTCAGCCGGCGGCGGCCCCTCTCTTTGGCGGTGACGGATATTATTTTCCCCTTCAGCGCAATTAACAATTTGTGACTACTAAGCTATACTTATAACATAAATATGTTCATAAGGCAAGATAAAAATTGACTATTACAGAATTCGCGGATATAATACAAATACTGTGGACGGAGGTCTTTTCATGCGGCTGACAACATCAAAAGCCATGCGCGACGCCGACAGCAAGGCGATACACGTTCTGGGTATCCCCTCGACACTCCTGATGACCAATGCCGCGGGGCACATAGCCGCTGCTGCAATGGGCCTTATCAATGGGAAGAAGTCCGCGGTCATATTCTGCGGATGCGGCAACAACGGCGGAGACGGCGTGGCAGCCGCCTCATATCTGCTGCGCCGGGGCGTTGAGGTGCGCTGCTTTCTCGTAGGCGACCGTACCAAAATGACGGAGGATTGCGCCGAGATGGAGCGCAGGCTTACGGAACTGGGCGGAAGGCTGGAGGATTTCTCCGCAGATGAGGCAAGAAAGGCGCTCTCAGGCGCGGGTGTTGTGATCGATGCCATGTTCGGCATAGGGCTAAATGCTGATTTGAAGGGCAAGGCTCTAAAGGCTGTAGAACTGATCAATTCCGCGGACGTCCCCGTAGTTGCGGCAGATATCGCAAGCGGCGTGGAGGCGGACAGCGGAAGAATTCTGAAGGCCGCCGTTAAAGCGGACGTCACGGTGACCTTTTCCCTGGCAAAAACAGGTCATTTTGTTGAGCCGGGCTGTACCTGCTGCGGTCAGCTCCGTATTGCTGATATAGGTATTCCCGCAGAGGTGGTCGCAGAGACGGAAACCGATGTTATAGCCGTCATGTACGACGAATTGAGCCTGCCTGCGCGCTCACCGTTAAGCCACAAGGGCGACTACGGAAAACTGCTTGTGGTGGGCGGCAGTGTGGGGTATACCGGCGCACCTGTGCTCTGTGCCAGAGCCGCCGCGAGAAGCGGGGCCGGTCTTGTATCTCTCGGTGTTCCTCAGACGATTTATGAAATAGCGGCAAGCCATCTTCTGGAACCGATGCCATTTCCGCTGCAGGACGGCGCGGGCGGCCTTTTGAGCTCCAAAGCCGCTGTTCAGATCAGGGATAAGCTGCAAAGCTGCGACGCCTGTGTGATTGGCTGTGGGCTCGGTCGTTCCGACGAGCTGAGCAAGCTTGTGAGAGGGCTTCTCTGTGAAAGCGGCAGACGGTTTGTTATAGACGCAGACGGGCTCTATGCCCTTGGCGACGATCCCGCGGTCATAAAAGCGGCAGACATTCCGCCGATACTGACTCCGCATGAGGGCGAATTTGTCCGTCTGGGCGGAGCCCTCTCCGGAGACAGAGTCTCCGACGCCCGAAAATTTGCAGACGAGCGCAACTGCATTCTGGTTCTTAAAGGGCATCACACGATATGTGCGTTCCCCGGAGAAGAAGTTTACATAATACCATTTGGAAACGCGGGCATGGCAAAGGGCGGGAGCGGCGATCTGCTTGCGGGTATAATTGGAGGTCTTGTTGTGCAGCTGCCCGTAAAGCAGGCGGTGGTCACGGCATGCGCTATACATGCCCTCGCGGGCGATAGCTGTGCTAAGGAGCTTGGAGAATACTCCATGCTGCCCTCAGATATATTGGACGAAATACCTGAGATCACCAAAGAGATAATTTTTAATTCCCGAAAGGAATGGTCAAAATAAGGCGGGCTGTAACGCTTGCACTTATGATAAGCCTTGTGTTTCTCGCCGGATGTTCCGGCTCGGAGAAGCTGGAGGAGGACTTTGAGCTATGGCGGGAGAGCTTTCTCGCCGTGGAAGAGCACGAGATAACTGCGGATGTCACTTATTTTTCCTCCGACGACAGGGTCTGCGAATACACACTGCGCTACATATCCTCGGAGGACGGAGAGACCATTGAGGTCCTGTCTCCGGAGCTTATAACAGGCGTATCTGCGCGGATTGAGAACGGTGAGTCGGAGCTGATCTTCGACGGTGCCATACTTGAGACGGGCAGCGGCGTAACAGAGGGGATCTCGCCCATGACAGCGCTCCCGGTATTTATGGATTTCATAAGGGAGGGACATGTCGAAAACCTCGGTAGGGAGAAAATGGAGGATGTTGAGGTTCTTGTTACGGAACTGGAACTTGCAGACGGAGAGAAGATGACGCTCTGGCAGACCGGAGCTGAAATGGAACCTGTTTTTGCCGCTATACGCAAGGAAAATTCGGTCATTCTAAAAATAAACATTTCACAAATTAAATAGGACTTGAGGTACAAAAGAATGCTTTACTTTAAAAAGAGAGCGTGGGCGGAGATCAGTATTACGGCATTACAGTACAATATGTACAAGATACAGGATA
>JAAYCC010000069.1 GCA_012729875.1 Clostridiales bacterium
CGCTGGCTGGGCGACTTTATTACCGGAGATTTCGGGACTTCATTCTCCTATAACATGCCCGTCAGTGAGCTTATCGCGGGCAAGATAGGCGTGTCTGCGGCTCTGACTGTTATTTCTTTTCTGATGGTACTGATCATCTCCTTCCCCATAGCGACACTGCTGGCACGTTATGCGCATACCTTCTTTGACAGATTTTGCATGCTTATAAATCAGCTTATAATGTCAATGCCGCCGTTCTTCATCGGCATCATTTTCACCTATGTTTTTGGCCTGATTTTAAACCTCTTTACCGTTGGAAAGTTCATACCCTATTCCGAGAACCCGGCGGGCTTTTTTGGCTTTCTTTTATTCCCGGCGCTGGCTATTGCCCTGCCCAAGAGCGCAATGGTCATAAAGCTCCTACGCGGCGGTATGGTGCGAGAGATGTCGGAGGACTATGTCCGTACCGCGTACAGCCGCGGGAACAGCCGCTGGCAGGTGCTACGCAGCCACGTAATGCGCAACACAATAATTCCTGTAATTACCTTTCTGGCGGTTACGCTGGTGGATATAATCGCCGGCAGCATAATCATAGAGCAGGTGTTTACGATACCTGGTATAGGCAGGCTGCTTATGGCCTGCATAATAAAGCGTGACTTTCCTGTCGTCCAGACAATAATAATGATAATAGCAACTGTAGTTATCACAGTTAACAATATAGCGGACATATCCTATAAATATATAGACCCGCGCATACGTTTCCGCTGAGGAGCTGCTCCATGAGAAGAACGCCGAACTTCAACTTAATATTCGGATGTATTATTACGGGGCTGACTATCGGCGCAATCGTTCTCGGTTACTTTTGGACCCCATATGAGCCAAATGTCATGTCAATGGCTGATAAGAATCTGGCGCCGTGCGCTGCCCACTGGCTGGGAACCGACAATTTTGGTCGGGACGTTCTTAGCCGAGTTATGGAGGGCGCGGGAACAACTTTGAATATCGCGTTTCTGGCTGTGGCGATTGGTGCAATCTTCGGAACGATAATAGGCGGGCTGACCGGCTATTTCGGAGGTACGCTGGATGAGATACTGATGCGTATCAACGATGCGTTTACCGCGTTTCCCAGCATTCTGCTGGCGCTTGTGATTATAAGCATAACGGGCTCGGGCAAAAACAACGTGATCATTATTCTGGGCATACTGTTCATTCCGAGCTTTGCCCGCGTTATCCGCAGCGAATTTGCCAAGCAGCGCAACCGCGACTATGTAAAGAACGCACAGCTCATGGGCGTCTCACACAGACGGATAATGTTCGTCCACATTCTCCCGAACATCATGAATGTACTTTTAAGCTCTATTGCGATCGGCTTCAATAACGCCGTGCTTGCGGAAGCCAGCATGAGCTATCTGGGCGTAGGCGTGGGTCCGACAGAGAGGGCAAGCCTTGGAAGGATGCTCCTTGACTCCCAGGCATATATGACCACCTCACCCTGGATGGCGCTGTCTGCTGGTTTTTCGATTTCTATAATGATATTGGGCTTTGCCCTTATTTCCGAGGGCCTGGGGTACAGACCCACCTGGAGACCTCGTCCAAAAAGGAGGCGGAAAGCAAATGCTTAGTATAAAAAACCTTGAAGTATCCTTCAACGACGGACGTGAGAACGTTGCGGTCAGAGGACTTGATCTCGATATGGCGGAGGGAGAGACGCTGGGTCTTGTAGGCGAATCGGGCTGTGGTAAGACCGTGACCGCTTTGACGGTCGCCGGTCTGCTTGAAAAGGGCTACGCCAATATTGCCGGCGAGGTCATCTTTGAGGGGCGAGACCTGCTAAAATGCACGGTCAATGAGCTGCGTCTGCTGCAGGGCAAGGACATTGGCGTTATATTTCAGGAGCCCATGACAAGCCTCGATCCTCTCATGAAAATCGGCCGTCAGATAGAGGAGACCTTAAAGCTACACAGCAAGTTCAGTGCCGAGGAGAGGCGTAAAATGGCACTGGAGGTTATGAAACTTGTGGGTCTGCCCGAACCTGAGGAGACCTATAAGAAATATCCGCACCAGCTCTCGGGAGGCCAGCGCCAGAGAGCTATGATTGCCGCTGCCTTTATTACGCGTCCTAAGCTGCTCATACTGGATGAACCGACCACCGCATTGGACGTCACCATTCAGGCGCAGATACTTGAACTGCTCAAGAGACTCAATGAAAAATGCGGTATCAGTCTCCTGTTCATCTCGCACGATCTGCGGGTCGTGAGGCGCGTTTGCAAGAAGGTCGCCGTCATGTACAATGGAAGAATTGTTGAGTACGGCGATACGGAGGAAATTTTTGAGCACCCAAAACACGAATACACAAAGCAGCTTATTTCCGCTGTGTCACCGTGGAGAAAATCCAATGTCGGATAATGTCCTGGAGGTTAAAAACCTGAACGCCTATTACAGCGGGAAAAAACACAGAAAACAGGTGCTCTTTGATATCAATTTCGAGGTGTACCGCGGTGAGATACTCGGTCTGGTTGGCGAATCCGGCTGCGGCAAGACGACCCTGTCCAAGACAATTCTCGGGCTCCACAAGTTTTACGACGGTGAGATCATCCACTATACCCAGAATCCCCAGATGGTATTTCAGGACCCATTCGGCTCCCTGAACCCCTCCAAGCGTATTGAGTGGCTTGTAGAGGAACCACTTCGGGTTTTCGGCCGCATACCCAAGGAGGAGCGCCGTCAGCGTGTAGGCGATATGCTGGAGCATGTCGGGCTGGGGGCGGAATACGCATACAGAAAGCCCAAACAGCTCTCCGGAGGTCAGCGTCAGCGAGTCGGCATTGCGGTGGCGCTGATTCAGAGACCGGAGTTTATTATTGCCGACGAGCCGGTCTCCGCGCTGGACGTCACCATTCAGGCCCAGATACTTGAACTCTTAGTGAAACTCCGCAGGGAGCTGGAACTCAGCTACCTGTTCATCTCCCACGACCTGAACGTCATCCGACAGATAAGCGACCGTGTTATTGTGATGAACGAGGGCCGCATTGTGGAGCAGGGCCCTGTGGAGCAGGTATTCAACGATCCTCAGACCGAATACACCAAAAAACTTGTTGCGGCTTCGCTGTTCTAATAAAAATACTAAAGCCTTCGACCCGACGGTCGAAGGCTTTTTCTTTCTATAGCCCCCCAAGCTCTTCCAACCAGAGCCTGCACACTGCGTCCGAGGGCATATGCCAATCCCCTCGTGGACTTAAGGACAGGGTACCGACTTTAGGGCCGTCGGGCAGGCAGCTCCTCTTGAA
>JAAYCC010000070.1 GCA_012729875.1 Clostridiales bacterium
ATATCGACGGTGAAGTCCCGGAGATCGCGGTTATTTACCCCAATTATCCTAGCGCCCGTTTTTAACGCGACAGAGATTTCATCCTCTCCATGGACTTCAACAAGCGCCGAAAGTCCAAGACCGTCACATATATCAATATATTTCTCAATGGTCTCACAGTCGAGCAGGGAGCATATGAGCAGCGCCGCAGACGCGCCAAGTGTTTTGGCCTCATAGATCATGTATTCATCTACTGTGAAGTCCTTACGGAGACACGGAAGCGAGACGGACGCAGCTATTTCTCTGAGGTATTCATCCCGCCCCATAAACCACTTAGGCTCCGTCAGAACAGAAATGCAGACCGCTCCCGCCTTTTCGTACTCCTCTGCAATTTTAAGATACGGAAATTCAGGCGCTATAATTCCCTTCGACGGCGAGGCCCTTTTGCACTCGCAGATAAATCCTATATCATCGCCCGAAAGCGCCTGTTCAAACGGGAAGCCTGTATCGCAATCCATGGAGAGGGCTGCCGCTTTTATTTCCGTGAGCGGTATTGTTTTCTTTTTTTCTGTCACACGGACCTCTGCGTAATCGGCGATCATATCCATTATGTTTGTAATCATCTATTTGACCCGATTCTGAATTCTTCAAGCTTTGCCATCGCCCTACCTAAATCCACTGTTTCCGAGGCAAGCTTCACACCTTCGGATATGGACCCGGTCTTTCTGGCGATGTAAAACCCGGCTCCCGCGTTCATCAAAACAGTATCACGCTTCGGCCCCTTCTCCCCTCCCAGAATAGACAATGTAATCTTTGCATTCTCCCGAGGCGTACCGCCGATAAGATCCGCCTTTGACGAACGGGCAAAGCCGAAGTCCTCCGGCTTTATGATGTCTGTCTTGTAGTATCCATCCTTTACTTCGCAGACGGTCGTCGGCGCGCAGGTCGCGATCTCATCCAGCTTATCCTGACAATATACAACAAGTCCGTGCTTTACCCCAAGGCTCGGCATAACTTTTGCCAGTGGCTCAACAAGGCTTTCATCATAGACTCCGAGAAGCATCATTGCAGGCGACGCCGGATTAGTCAGCGGACCCAAAATGTTGAAAACAGTTCTTATTCCCAGCTCCTTTCGTATTGAGCCGACATACTTCATAGAGGTATGGTACTTTTGCGCAAAGAGGAAGCAGATCCCAACTGTCCTGAGAAGCTCCCTGCACTTGGCGGGATCCTGATCAATGTTGACGCCCAGCGCCTCCAGACAGTCGGCTGTGCCGCTGGCGGAAGATGCGGCGCGGTTGCCGTGCTTTGCGACCTTTACTCCGCCCGCGGCAAGAACGAGGGCTGCAGTGGTGGATATGTTGAAACTTAGGGATCCGTCCCCGCCCGTGCCCACTATGTCAAGAACATTCATATCGTGATCGACCTTGGTTACATGGTCGCGCATGGCTGAGGTGCACCCGGATATTTCGGCAATCGTCTCCGCCTTTGTGTTTTTTGTTGAAAGAGCCGCGAGGAAAGCGGCGTTCTGTGTCTGGCTGGTCTCGCCGTTCATAATTTCGTTCATTGCCGCATAGGCCTCGTCATAGGAGAGGTCCTGTTTATCCACGATTTTGATGATTGCTTCTCTAATCATTGTTGCTCCCTCCGTGAACTCATTTCACTAAGTCAAGAAAATTTCTCAGGATTTTCGGGCCATCCGGCGTCATAATGGATTCCGGGTGGAACTGTACACCAAAGACGTTATATTCTCTATGCTTTACGCCCATTATCTCCCCGTCCTCCGCTCGGGCGGTGACTTTGAGGCATTCAGGCATAGTGTCCTCAATTGCTGCAAGAGAGTGGTATCTTGCCACCGGGACGACCTCCGGCAGATCTCTAAACAACGTACAGTCTGCGTCAAGACGCGTCCTGCACTGCTTGCCGTGCATCAGCTCCTTGGCGTAGGAAAGCTGCGCTCCGTATGCTCTGCATATAGACTGGTGTCCGAGACAGACGCCGAGTATAGGATAAAGGCTCCCGAGCTTCAGAACGATTTCAATGCTTATTCCTGCGTTCTCCGGTCTTCCTGGACCGGGTGAGATAACGATGGCATCCGGTTCCAAAGCGCGGATTTCATAAGCCGTCATTGCATCGTTCCGTATCACTGTGATATCAGGATCGATTGAGCCGATTAGCTGATAAAGGTTGTATGAAAAGCTGTCATAATTATCAATAAGAAGAATCATCACTCCAACTCCTCAGCAATTTTAAGAGCATTGACCAGTGCTTCTGCCTTATTTATACATTCCTGATATTCATTCTCCGGAACGGAATCCGCGACGATACCCGCGCCGCTTCTGACGAACACCCTTCCGTTTTTTTTATAAGCCATGCGGATTGCAATACAGGTATCGAGATTGCCTGTAAAATCTATATAGCCGATGGCTCCGCCGTAGATTCCTCGCTTGTTGTTTTCAAGGTCATTTATCAGCTGACAGGCACGTATCTTGGGTGCACCGGAAAGAGTACCGGCAGGAAGGACGGCGTACACCGCGTCAAGCGCGTCCTTATCCTCACGTATCTCGCCGCGTATGCTTGAACCTATGTGCATGACGTGGGAGTAACGCTCTATGCTGCGGAGCTTTTCTACCTCAACTGTCCCAAATTTACTGATTCTGCCGATATCGTTACGCCCCAGATCCACCAGCATGTTATGCTCCGCAAGCTCCTTTGGATCGTTCAGAAGATCCTGCTCCATAGCCGTATCCTCCGCCGCCGTCTTACCGCGGGGACGCGTTCCTGCAAGCGGGAATGTGTGCAGCACTCCGTTTTCAAGCTTCACAAGGGTTTCCGGTGACGCCCCCACAACCTCGATGTCCGAGAAAGAGAAAAAGAACATGTATGGCGAGGGATTTATTGTCCTCAGCACCCTATATGTGTTCAGAAGGCTCCCCTCAAATCCAGCCTCCAGTCTGTTTGAAAGAACAATCTGAAAAATATCCCCTTCGCGTATATGATGCTTTGCCTTCTCCACCATTTCGCAGTAACGCCTTTTATCGAAAAGAGGAGATATTTCGCTGGTGAGCTTCCCGGGTTTATCCGGACATGGCTCTCCGTTTTTTATGAGGTCTCGCAGGTTTTCAAGCTCTGTTGCAGTCTTTTTGTAGTTTTTTTCTATATCTGTAAGCTCCATATTTGCAATTAGAATAATTTTTTGCCTGAAGCTATCGAACGCGATGACTTTATCAAAAAGCATTAGGTTAAGATCCTTAAACCCATCCGTATCCTCGGTATAAAGATCAAGTACAGGCTCCGAATACTTTAAAAAATCATACGCAAAATAGCCTACAAGGCCGCCGGCGAAAGGCGGAAGATAGTCAAACTTCGGGCTTTTATATGCATACAGCAGCCGACGGATATGCTTTCCGGGGTCATCCGTCTCAAAGGAATACGAACCAATCCTCATTTGGTGATCAACGCAGCTTATCTCAAGCTTTGGGTCAAAGCCGAGGAATGTGTAGCGTCCACATTTTTCGCTTCCCGGTACGGATTCCAGCATATAGCAGTGGCTTGATACATTTTCTAATATTCTGAGTACCTCTATCGGCGTCCTGATGTCGGACATCATCTCTGTGCTCACAGGAGCAGCGCTGTAATCTCCCGTTGCGGCAACTTCTCTGATTTCGCTAAGACTTGGCTTCACCATGACTTCCCTCCTTTGAGCAATAAAAAAAGTCCCTGACAGATCATTAAAGATCTATCAAGGACGAATAAACAAAATTACCCGTGGTGCCACCTTGTTTTACGGCAATGCCGTACACTTTACAGGATACCAACATATCCCCGGCAACTGACGTATGCCCACACGTCGCAGAATACTCAGCTTTCGCTTTTGACTGCGCCCTCAGCGGTCCATTTGATGATATGTTTTCCACCCGATTCTCAGCACCACGGGTTCTCTGTAGGAGCATTATCAACGTTATCTCCGCTTCAACAGTTTAGTTCGCTATTAAATTTTTTTCAAATTATCATAAACTATCGCACTTGTCAAGTGAAAATTTTGAATCTTATACAGCAAAATTTTTGCTACTTATGGTTTTGAGCTTCATTGCCCTTTTGTGTAATTGCATCAACAAGCGGCACTTACTGCACATCACAATACGCAGAAAACAGGTAAGCAGTTGTGTCTGTCACGCCCTGCCCCAGAATCATCTTTGTACTGGAGCAGTTTTTTACAATCATCTGTGGCTTTTGTGACATAATCGACATATTTCTGAGCCAGCTTACCCTCTTCAGCATCTGTCCAAGGGTAATGATCTCTGTCGGAATATCACTTGAGCGAAAAAATCCAGAGATATTGTGGTTATGCCGGCATCCTCTATCTGCTTACGAATACCGGCATCAATGGATGAGCCGTATACAAATACAGCGGCAGTAAAATTATTATCTCGCCGTCAACCATAGCGGGTCTGAATCATTTCCCTGTAACGGCCGTTCATCCTCAACAGCTCCTCATGGCTGCCCTGCTCTATTATCCCTTTATCCCCTGTAACCAGAATTTTATCAGCAAAGCGTATGGCGGAAAGTCTGTGCGCAACAATAAAGCAGGTTCTGTATGAGCTTCTACAATGCGATCTGTATTTTCTGCCCAGTTCTCGCATCAAGTGATGAAGTCACAGCAGATTATATTGATCTGCTTTATAATCACTAATATAAGGTACAGGCTTAAATAATAATTATAAAGGAGATAGAGCACTGTGATAAAATATTTGACAGGAGCTTTGATGGGCGGTATTCTTGGGTATTTTGTGTTTTATAAGCTTATAGGATGTTCAAACGGGAGCTGTCCAATTACTGCAAATCCATATATATCGACCATATATGGAGTGTTACTAGGGGTGCTCCTTGCGGTGATAATAGCACCGCCGGCGAAAACAGCCAATTTGGAGCAGACGTCAAAGTCTCCCTCCATAGAGTATAAAAAGATTACGGCAGAAGAAGCCAAAGCCAGGATGGACAGCGGAGCTCAAATAATTATCCTCGATGTGCGAACCGAAGCGGAGTATAATGCAGGTCACATTCCAGACGCGATTTTGATACCGAATGAAACCATAACCGACAAAATGCCGGATTTGCTGACGGAGCTTGACGCCGAAATATTGATTTACTGCCGCTCAGGAAACCGCAGCGCACAGGCCGCGAAAAAGCTGATAGCAATCGGATATACAGATGTCTATGACTTCGGCGGAATCATCGACTGGCCGTATGGCACTCTGTCAGAGCCTTTGGAACGCAAATGAAAGCCTAAACCATGACCGTCAACGCTGAGGTTCGCCATCGCTTTTCAAAGTACGTTCACCACCTCAAAATGTGGAGAAAAAATGTAAATTGTGCTTTTAAAGCCCATATGCTATACTTAAAACA
>JAAYCC010000071.1 GCA_012729875.1 Clostridiales bacterium
CTGCAAAAAGTGTAATACGGTCTTCAATGTGCTGGCAAATCGGGGCGCATGCCCCAAATGCGGTGAGAAGGCCTTTGAGGAGCTCAGCGGTACGGAATTCAACATAAAGGAGATCGTCGCCTGCTGAAGCTTCGAAAAAACAGTGATCCCCCGAGCAGAGTTCTGCTCGGGGGATTACTATCTGTTTACCGGGGGTTCGCCCGTTTTTCCCGGGCTGTAAGAGCCGGCCTCGCGCCTATATTGTGCGGCTTGCGAAGCTGTATATATATAGACACTGCACCTGCCAGGACAAGCATCATATAGAAGTTTATAAACCTTGAGAGCAAAGTCGCTGCAAGGACATGTCCCGGGTATACCGCGCCGAACAGCACAACAAAGCCTCTCTCCGCCGCGCCAACCGTGCCCGGCAGAGGCATGAACGAAACCGACACGAAGAGCACCGCACTGATGGCAACGATATCCAGAAAGGAAAATTCCGAATTTAAGCCGAAGGATCTATAGACAAAGTACGGCACAACGTGGTAGCTCAAAACCTGAACCAGCGTAACAAGCAGTATGGCGGCAAAGCGCCGGGGGTTATTGCGTACAAGCTCCACGCCCCGTTTGACCTCGGAGATATATCTGGCGACGCTTTTGTCGACCTTTTCCGTATTCTTTATGATCCGCAGGCGCGCCAGCAGGCTGACAACACCGTTTATCAGCCTGTGCAGGGCGTTTTCGGAGAACAGAACCGCCGCCAGCAGTAGTAGCATCCCGAAGTGCATAAGGAAGCCCACGGCAAACAGTGCAAAGACGCCGCCGGCAGTTGCAGCTATGTAGCTCCACTTGTAAATAAGCATAGCTAACGCCACCACGACCAGGGAAATCTGAAAGGCGATATTTGTCGTGAACAGCACAAGAGTTGTCCCGGAAATGCTCATTCTGTCCCTGCACATATAGAAAAACTGCATGGGCTGGCCGCCTGTGGACGACGGAGTGATGCCGCTGTAAAATACGTCGACAAAAGCATACTGTAGCATCTCCCAGAAAGTCAGCTTCGTGCCTATACAGCGCGCCGAGATGCCGATTGCAAGCCCCTGACAAATTCTGCATGCAAACATGGCGACAAAGCCCAAAAGCACCCACCTGAGGTCCACGCTCCTAAGAGTGCCCAATATCTCGTCAGCGGAATTATCTCTGAATATGACATAGAGGGTAATGGCGATAAGCGCCGCCATAAACAGTATGCTGAACGCATACTGTTTGAGCTTCTTCTTTTCCGGTATGCCGGTACGGCGTTCTCCCTCGGTAAAGTTTTCGTCTGTTCCGTCGTACAACTGTTTTTCTTCTGCCATAAAATACCTCAAGCTTGCTGCTGCGCAACACAATGTAGATTATATTATACCATCACCTGAGCCTACAGTCCACAGAAACACCGCGGCTTGTAAATCGGCCAGCTTGCTATTATAATACCCGTGAAGCCCACAAAAAAGCAAGTTCTGACAGGGAGGTATAATTATGCAGAAAGCTTCGCCCGAGGTGATAAAGCTATGCTGAGTCTTTTTGTCTGTCCCGTCTGCGGACGACCGCTCATTAGGGAAAAAACCAGATATTTTTGCGAAAGCGGACACAGCTTCGACAAAGCCTCCGAGGGCTATGTCCATCTTCTCCCCGCCAACCGCAAGCACTCAAAGCTCCCCGGCGACGATAAAAATATGCTGCGTGCGCGGCGGAGCTTTCTTTCCGCCGGATACTATGCCCCCCTGCGTGAAACTCTGGAGGCTCTGTGTGTGAAGTATTGTCCGAACGAGGTAGCTTTTTTGGATTCCGGCTGCGGCGAGGGTTACTACAGCTCCGGAATCGCCGAAGCGTTGGCCCGTGCGGGCAAAAAACCCGCCGCCGCGGGTATCGACATATCGAAGGAAGCCGTGCGCCTCGCCTCAAAGCAGGTGAAAGCAGTGGAATTTGCCGTCGCATCGGCCTATCATCTGCCGCTGGCGGACAGCTCCGCAGACGCCGTCCTCAACTGCTTTTCGCCGCTTTGCGAGAGCGAGTTTCTGCGCGTTCTGCGCCGCGGAGGGCATTTCATATACGTCGTCCCAGCGCCAAGGCACCTCTGGGAGCTCAAATGCGCCGTATACGACGAGCCCTACGAGAACGAACGCGTCACAGCAAGCTACGAGGGCTTTTCACTCCTCGAAACGGCTCAGATATCCGACCGCATCAGGCTAAATGGCAATCAGTCGATAATAGACCTGTTCACCATGACCCCGTATTTCTGGAAGACTCCCCGCGAGAGCGCGGAGAGGCTGAAAGCGTTAGACACCCTTGAAACAGAGATCTCGTTCGATATACACGTCTATGAAAAGGCCTGACTATTTTTTCTCGTCCAGTTTCTTTATATTGATTTTTGCCGCCTCAGTGACGGCGCCTATCCTGCTCATGACATAGTCATATCCGTCCGGGGCGTGGGGCTTTGTGCAGTTCCTGCAATCCTTTATGCCCTGCGGGGTATAAATATAATCGCCGCCGCAGCTAGGTCCGAGCGAATACAGAGGACAAAAGCAGAAAAGGCAGTTGAACTCCTCCGTATCCTCAAATTTGTGACAGGGGAAGAATTCACATTTTTCGTTTTTGTAGTGTGCGAAGTGGCCCAGCAAATTATTGGCTCCCAAAAAAGTCCCTGCCTTCCGCCGCAAAAAATGCGCTTATTATATGCCGGTGATTATATCATTTTAAACGGCTTCTGTCCAACAGACAGAAATAAAAATGAACACGGACCGTAAAACATTCAATTTACATTCCCCTGCATACGTGATAAAATATAGAGTAATTTACACCATAATTTAGACGGAGGACGCTATGAGCCAGAGCTTTTTTGCGCTTATCTCCCGAATGCGCTATATCGGCCGCTGGGGGCTTATGAGAAACAGTCTGCC
>JAAYCC010000072.1 GCA_012729875.1 Clostridiales bacterium
AATTCGTCCTTCAAAGTCTCAACAGACGAGTGCAACGACCAAATCGACAGTATATGCTCCATACTAAAGGACTATGACAAAAACGGAATGCTTATCGGCGAGGCCCCCTGTACTAAGGATCTGATCGAAGTGACGGACAAGGACTTCGAGGTCGTAAGCATTATATCGATAGCGGCAATATTCATTATTATTGCATTGACCCTGAAGAGTATATCTCTTCCGGTGGTACTTGTAGCTGTAATTGAGTTTGCTATCTTCATAAATCTCGGTATTCCGTACTACACAGACTATTCAATGCCGTTTATAGCGCCGATCTGCATAAGCACAATACAGCTTGGAGCAACAGTCGACTATGCGATACTTATGACGACACGCTATAAGAAGGAGCGCATGGAGGGCAAATCAAAAAATATAGCGATAACGAATGCACTTTCATTCTCTATACCGTCTATACTGGTCAGCGCACTCGGCTTCTTTGCTGCTACTTTCGGCGTCGGCGTGTACTCCGATGTCAGCCTGATAAGTTCAATGTGCAGCCTGATATCCCGCGGTGCAATAGCAAGTATGCTGTCGGTTATTGTTATACTCCCGTCATTCCTTGTACTGTTTGACAAAGTTATATGCAAATCCACGGCAGGTATGAAATCGGTCGATCAAATAACGGAGGTTATGTAACATGAAGCTTATTAAGAATAAGACAACAAAGGCGATTTCAATAGCGCTTTCCGCGTGCATAGTGTGCGGAACAGTCGGCGGGGTGGCGTTTTCTGCCAGCGGCGATGTTGGAAAGGCCTGCGATGATGCGCTGAATGCGGCTAGTGCTGCGAATGCGGCGGCTAACGAAGCTCTGCACGCGGCTGGAGGAAATGCGGTACATAAAAATGAGACAGTTTATGTAATGGCAAATGCGCAAGGGGCTGTACAGAAAGTAATAGTCAGCGATGAACTTAAGAACACCTCTGGCTCTAGTGAATTGATAGATAAATCTTGCCTTAAAGACATCGAAAATGTAAAAGGCATTGAGGAATATAAAGAAAATTCCGACGGAACCATATCGTGGAACGCGCAGGGCAATGATATCTATTACCAGGGTACGACAGACAGGACCTTGCCTGTAAAGGTCTCCGTCCGCTATACGCTTGACGGGAAAGAGGTCAGTGCGGATGAAATTGCTGGCAAGAGCGGCAAAGTGGTCATGCGTTTTGATTACAGTGTTGATAAAAGCGTCATATCCGACGCGGGAGATACGGCTGTTCCGTTTCTTGCGATCACCGGCATGGCGCTTGACAACAGTGTGTTTTCCGACATCAGCGTATCCAACGGCAAGATTATTAATGACGGGGACCGCAGTGTAGTCATGGGATTTGCGCTGCCCGGCATAAGAGAATCGCTTGATCTCAGTAAAAACGACTCCGACATCCCGGATTATGTGGAGGTTACTGCAAACGCCTCTAATTTTGCCCTTAAGTCGACGATGACCTATGCATCCTGTGATTTTGCCAATGAATTTGACACAGATGAGATTGCGGACGTCGATGACCTCACGGAAGCTCTCGATAAGGCCTCCTCGGCTGTGACACAGCTTGTCGACGGATCCTCCGCCCTATATGACGGACTCTCCAAGCTCCTTGAAAAATCCGGGGAAATGACAAGCGGAATAGACGCCCTTTACAGCGGCGCGACAGAACTTTCAACGGGTCTGTCCACTTTAGATTCAAACAGTACCAATCTTAAATCAGGCGCGTATCAGGTGTTCTCAAGCTTGACAGCAGCAGCACAGAAACAGCTCAATGAGGCGCTTGTGGCGAACGGCCACAGTGAAGTTACACTTACTCCCGAGAACTACTCCTCGGTACTCGGAGGTCTGCTCGACAGCTTTTCCGGAGGAGCGTATACCCAAGCAAAGGCCGCGGCGGAAGCTAAAATAAGACCCGCAGTAGAGGCGGCGGTGCGCGAGAAGGTGACTGCGGGGGTTAAGGAGACCGTTAAGGCTTCCGCAATTGAAAAGGGCTACACAGAGGAACAGGCGGAAATGTATCTGCAGAGCGGCGAAGGAGCTGCGATCGTGAACCAGTATGTAGATGAAAAAATGGCCTCAGATGAAATCAAAGGAACTATAGAGTCCAATGTCGCACAGAAGCTGGCTTCAGACGAGGTTCAGTCGCAGATCACCGATGCTGTAAACAACGGTCTTGCAGGTAACGCCTCTTACTCTGCGATCAAGTCTCTTAAGGCGTCACTTGACGGCTATGCCGCCTTCTACACCGGATTGAACGCATATACTTCTGGAGTATCTTCGGCAGCGGCAGGTGCCTCAAAGGTCTCGAACGGGCTGGGACAGCTCAAACAAGGCGGTGCAAGTCTTGTGAGCGGCGTCACACAGCTTCACGACGGTGCAATGAAACTATCCGACGGCATGCATGAGTTTTCTGACCAGCTCAGCGCTAAGCTCGGCAGCCTCTCCGACTCTGAGATTTCAGAGCTTTTACCCAAGATCGGTTCTATGCTTGACGCAGCAAAAGGCTATACAAACTACTCCGGTATTGCGGACGGGGCAGAGGGAAGCGTCAAGTTCATTATAAAGACCGCATCAATCGGAGACTAAGCTGTGATCTCTGCTTCGATTGCAGTTTAATCTATATCCCTTCATTCTCCCAAAGAAAGGCCGCGGCGTTATTCGCCGCGGCCTTTCGCTGTTAAACTTGCCTTTTATGCGCATCTCCGGACGCCCCGTTATTCGTAAATACCCAGACGCTCTCCGCAAAGATGCTATGTTGTTCATCACGGACGAAGGGAAAGGCCGTCCACAATAACAGGCCCAGAAATCTTGGAAACTCTTGTATATTCCAGTATTTGCCTTATACTGTAATTGTACGGTTTGTTGGACACCGGTAAGTATATATTTTTAATACAGGAGGGAAAATTATGCCGAAGAGCCAAAACCAGAAGCTGAAGCTTCTATATATTATGAGATTGCTGCTTGAAAAGTCCGACGAGCAGCATCCCGTATCTGTTAACGAAATTATTGCGCACCTCGATGCAAACGCCATCTCTGCTGAGCGAAAGAGCATCTACTCGGATATCGAGGCTCTTAAGCTTTTCGGACTGGATATAAATCAGCAGAGGGGAATAAACGGCGGTTATTATATTGCCAACCGCGAGTTTGAGCTGCCCGAGCTGAAGCTGCTAGTGGACAGCGTGCAGTCTTCAAAGTTCATTACAGAGAAAAAAACTATAACGCTTATTAAAAAAATCGAGTGCCTGGCAAGCACTTATGAAGCGCAGCTCCTCCACCGACAGGTATATGTAAAAAACCGGATTAAGAATATGAACGAGTCAATATACTACAATGTGGACGAGATACACAATGGAATCGCCACTGACTGCAAAATATGCTTCAAGTATTTTGAATATCTGGTCAGTAAGGAGCGCGTATACAGGCACGACGGAGCAAAATACTGCATAAGCCCCTATGCCCTTATGTGGGACGACGAAAACTATTATATGATAGGATTTGACGTCAGCGCCGGCATTATTAAGCATTTTCGCGTGGACAAGATGATAGAGATATCCGTTACCGGAGAGAAAAGGGACGGGAGGGAGCAGTTTGAAAACTTTGATCTTGCCGCTTATTCCAGAACTCACTTCGGCATGTTCACGGGTGAAGAGGAGCGGGTGACTCTGGAATTTTCAAACAGCCTTGCCGGCGCTGTAATCGACCGTTTTGGAAAAGATGTGATCACAATACCGGCGGACAGCGAACACTTTTGCGTGCATACCGATGTAGCTGTTTCGCCAAAGTTTTTCGGCTGGCTTTGCGGTTTTGGAACCGGCGTGCGCGTCCTTGCACCCGAGCGTGTAGTTGAGCAGATGAAGGAGCATGTTGCCGCAATAAACATGCTATACTTTGACTGAAGATTGCAAATGATATGCGGATGGGAGCGTTAGAATGAAAAACGATGACTACGGTTATTTCGGAAAAGGTACTGAAGGGTACATACACTATATGCAGACCTTTGACGAGACACAGAAAAAAAGCAACGGAGGAGGACGCAAACCCTCCTCCAACGGCGGGTGCCTGACGTCCGTTATCTCAGTTCTGGGAGCTGTTTTTATCCTTTCCCTCCTGTTTACACACTGATTTTTGGTTTTACTATCCGCCCAGTTTAACTACAATATATTCGTCTAGTACTTTGATGCTGCCATCTGTCGGGTAATCTGGCATACGAATGACTTCCTCGTTTTCCAGATATGCTTTTGCAATATCGGATTGGTTAGCATAAACGATATTGGGGACACCTAAAAAACGCCTTAGAAAATAGCCGTATGTATAGCTGTTTACTAAAGCCTTCATATCCGCGACCCCCGTCAACTCCAGGCGATCGAGTTCGGGGGTCGGCTCATAGCTGATACCGCACACAGCGTCCCCTAAAAGTACGATTGGCATATTGATATCATAGCCCTCCGTACTTTCTATAGCGCCAATCAGCCTTGTAGAGTAGGAGTACGCCTGCTTGTAGGACAGATCCATTTTCAAATACACCTCATTGCTGAATACAGCATAGCCGTATACGGCAAGCACCATCGTCAACATGATTACCCAGCAGCAGGCTGCATCCAGGTATGGTATTTGTTTTGGAGAGGCTTTTGTATCTGTGCTGCTGCAAGACAGTGCCGCGTAATAAGTATCCGAGAGTGCCAAAGGCGCGATAAGGATACAGACAATTCCATAGACCATAAGTATATGCACTGTTCCATCCGGAACCATCAAAAAAATAATGTCTCCTGCCAGTGGGTAAAGGATGACAAAAAGAATCAGTATAAATATGCGATTTCGGTCAAGACGGTTCTTCTTGATGAGCAGAATTCCAAGGTACACCGTAGCTGCAGCGGTGAGGATAAAGGCGTATTTTAGGAAGGAAAAGTGCGCCATAGTATTGTTTTGGATGAAAAACTGATAGTAATACCAATAGGCATCATGGAGCAGCTTTGGCAGCTTCGACAATTCGATACTGCCCATGTCGGAGATCCCCATATAATCTACAAGCTCTATATCGCGTGTCGTCAATTTTACGATAATAAAATAGAAAAACAACGCGCCGGCCAGTGAGACGAGGCATTTCGCGGCCCTGAGCATAATAGATTTTGCCGTCTCTTTGCACTCTATAGTGCGCAGAACCAAGGCTCCCAGCAGCAAAACCGACGTCACGCAAAAGTAGCTCTGATATATTCCCAAAGACAGGGTCAGAGCTGCTATACCGACTAAAAAGCCATAGCGGTATCTGTCCGTAAAAAAGGCAGCCAGACAGGCAAGCAGCAGCGCGAAAAAATAGGCGTCGGCAGAAAACATGTATGTAAAGGTTGCGGTGACAGCCGGAAATGATACAAGTAGTGCTGATGCGATGATCGCTGTGGATGGGCGCTTGATCCGCATGACCGCTACAATGATGGCGGCGGAAACGGCCAAAAACAGAGCCGACAAGGTTCCGATCACCCAAGGCATGCTGAATGTGCCATGGATTTTCAGTACATAGGGCAACAGCCATCTTCCGGATGCCGCACCGTACTCTGAGCCGAAAAGGTGTCCGATATCGTCGTGGTTCGGAAACTTGTTGGTAAACATATACATATGGACAACAAAGGCGAAAATAAATGTGAATACAAAGCTTACTCGTATCTGTTTTGGCACTTTTTTGATACATCTGTTCAAGATTATTTCAGGATCATAAAATGTGCGGTGGAGTGCTCTGGCATTTTTATTCATATATGTGCCCCCAAAATGTTTCTATGCAGTCTTAGAGAGATATTGCATTTTTCCCGTAGAAAGCAGTGTGCTATAATAACTATCGTATAGTTATTATAGCACACTCTGTATATCGACCCATTTGTTTATGTCTTCAAGAAGGAAAAAGTGACATTAAAAATTGCATTTTATAGGATTTTGTATAATAAAACAGGAAAGCATAAAAAAATTCAAGCGTCTTCCCTTGGAACTAATTCAAGAAGGATAAGCGAACCGTCCCTGCCGTTCATATTTAAAGAATAGTATCTCGTCGTATTATTTTCATCTACAAAGGATATTCCCCTTGTCGGAAAATCACCATGAAAAACCGTCCCAACTACAAGGGGCTTTTCAGGCGATACTTTATCTTTTGAATACAAGATTCTGTTCACATAGAAATTTACATCACCACTCTCTCCGTTTTCATCGAAAAAGATCTCTAAAAATCTAACGTCCTTTACCTCGGTGCCTACCTTGAAAAGGACCTTTACTTGGTATTCTATATCTTCGGATTCATTAAACTCGTCGTAGGATTGGTACTGCTCCAAAAGCTGTTCTGTGGCATAGCCAGCACTGATGAAGCTCTCATCAGGCGCATTGTCAGTACTCGTCAGTTTCTCTACTAAAGCATCATCTGTCGAGGGGGCAGAAGGCTTTGTCGTTTCTGGCGATTGGGAGGCTGATTCAGATGAGCTTGCCAAATCATCATTATGCGCGTTTGTATAAGCGCAGCCGCCCGCAAACAGCATTGCAATAACCGATAGAGATAATAACAGAAGCTTTGTTCGTTTCATTTCGACCTCCAAATAAATAATTTAATGTTTATGCAAAAGGCGTTCCATTTTCTGCTCGGATTGCCTTCTGTATATAATATACGAGGCTGATAAATAAGTAAATATTATTTGCTGTAACTGCACTAGTAGAGTTGACAAATGGCTTGAAATG
This sequence comes from Clostridiales bacterium, assembly GCA_012729875.1. GTDB lineage: Bacteria > Bacillota > Clostridia > Oscillospirales > Oscillospiraceae > UBA2658. The sequence goes on from JAAYCC010000072.1 coordinate 6,728, forward strand.
TGTAGATACTGTTTTAGTTGTACCAATGTAAGACTTGTCCGGTTTGGGCATTACAAAATCAACCATTGCTGATACAATGATCCCCACTCAATTATGGGTGGGGATCGCTTTTGCTGACCATTTGGAATAAAACCCTGACATATAATAAATTGTGATAGCTTTTAGTTGACCAATTGTACATAATAAACTATACATTGACTACAAGACCTGGGAGGCGCTACCAATTCTATATGGGAGTAAGAGAATGTAAAAAGTTTAAAAAAATTTATGGGGATCATATAAATCAAGTATTTATTACTCTATTTTAGCAAGGTTTCCTAAATGGCCGAGAATGTCGGAATTAATATTGCCTGTCAGAGCACCGTTGTAGTTACATAATTAACGCCCCCGTGTTCGGCGGCAGAGGTTATATTTCCGTTACTGATCCTGAAAAATGTGTCAAGGAGCTGCCACAGTTATGGCAGCTCCTTTTTTATAACCAGCGCCCACTTTAAAATTATTTTTTAGATTTTTATGTCCAAATTTGCCGGGGTGCGGACATATATAGGTTAGAGGATAAACAACAATTTATAGGGCAAGGAAGAAGGTTGAAAAGTATGTTCACTCATAAAACATAGCATAATTCAGCATTTCTACGCCATTATATGATTAGCTTTAATTGAAAGGAAATTATATGAAATGAAAAAAATATTACTCTTATGCGCTCTGTTGATCGCTATATATACAGGCCTTGCCGGATGCACGCAACAAAAAATTTTCGCAAGGAAATACATATGAGGAATTAAAATACGATGCACAATCCATTCCTGGGTATGGACGGCGCAGTTCTGAAAACCCTCACCGCTGGAAATCTTATTAGAAGCGTTTTTACAATGCCGGACGGGCGCGTGGCGGCGCTTGACGCCGGTTCGGGGACACTTATGCTCGTAGATACCCAGAGCCTGGAGTGGGGGGCGAAAATGACTCTCGCCTTCGGCGCATCCACAGTCGGCCCGGGAAAGGGAGATTACGGTGTGTGTTACCGCGATAAAACACAGCTGTATTTGCGCAACCTAGCAAAAGGCGAGCCGGAGCAGGTGCTGTCCTGGCTGGAACTGGATATTTCCGGCGATTATATCGAAGAGTTCTTCCATTGGAAGACGGCAGGTTTATCTGTACTGAAAGAATGTCCTAGGCCGAATTACCCAAGATGTTTCTGTTGAAAGAACAACTTGTCCGCACAGTTCCAAAAACCACGCTGTCAATGGCCGTAATGTACTACGGTACAGACCTGATAGACAGGATAATTGAGTTCAACCGAAGCAGCGCCACTTGCAGAATAGAGCTTAAAGACTACAGCGTTTACAATATCGCCTTGCAACAGTCTTCAGAATAGAAACGCTTGTCGGCAGAAAGAGTAAGGCTGGTCCTAACATGGGCCGGACTCTTGATGAATATATGAATTGTGCATCCTCCATGCCTAAGGGGACCTCGCCGGTTTACTTAAACTCTAAATCAGATATGCTTCGACAGCTTTTGATCTACAGTATGGACAGCTATGTAAACTGGGATACGGGAGAGCTTCGCTTTGAGAGTGAGGATTTTATAAAGCTCCTTGAATACTGTTTAGCTTTTCCATCAGAACAGGAATATTCTGAAAAAAACTGGTGTGAAATGATAGCAGACGGTGAACTAA
>JAAYCC010000073.1 GCA_012729875.1 Clostridiales bacterium
CATGTCGATGCCGACAACGGCGATGTCAAAGTTGACCTTGAGACCGGCGCTGAATTCTCTCTGGGCGTCGAGGTCGACGGGGAGAGATTTACCTATGACAAGTCCGACCCCAGCGGAAGTATGATCGGTATTATCGACAGCATTATAAAAGCCTCCTGACGGGCCAAAGTCTGCATGCCAAATAATGGATGGAATATTCAGGTGACGGAGAGCTAACCTCCCTCCGGGACCTGGCGGGCCGTGCTTTACCGCACGGCCCTTTTTCTGTCCAAGGTCGGAAATGCGGCAAGCGCACATATTGCCTAAAACTACAGAGAAATTTTGGGTACTGTTGCTTCTTTGATAAAAAATTTGCGTGTAGTAGAATTAAAGTAGCAAGCACGAAAAACATCCCGAAAGGAAAACAGGAGGAATAATAATGTATGAAAAACTCTTTTCCAAGGGCAAAATCGGCAAAGTTACACTGAAAAACCGCCTTGTGATGTCGCCGATGGGAATCGGACTGGCGGAGCTTGACGGCAGCCCGTCCGAAGACATGATAGCGTTTTACGAAGCACGCGCAATCGGAGGCGCGGGTCTTATAATCCCTGAGATCACCCGCGTAAACGACGACCACGGAGCCGGACTTATGCGCCAGCTCTCCGTTACAAAGGACAGAAACATAGGGCCGCTGTCGCGCCTTGCGGACGCTGTCCACAAGCACGGCAGCAAGATCTTTATACAGCTCCACCATCCCGGACGCGAGGGCGTTTCCGCGCTTATCGGCGGGCAGCCTGTCGTCTCCGCGTCCGCAATACCCTGCAAGGTCTCAAGGCAGGAGACAAGGGAGCTCTCGACCGAAGAGGTCAGGCAGCTCATTGCCCAGTTCATAGACGGTGCGGAGCGCGTCAAAAAAGCCGGCTGTGACGGAGTGGAGCTCCACTGCGCGCACGGCTATCTGCTGCAGCAGTTTCTTTCTCCCTACACCAATAAGCGTACGGACAAATACGGCGGCAGCTTTGAAAACCGCCTTCGCATGGTAACTGAGATAATAACGGGTATCCGTGACAGATGCGGAGTGGACTTCCCTATCGGCGTCCGCCTTTCCGTGGAGGAATTTCTCGACAAAACCGGCGTCACCGAGGATTACATCCACATCCAGGACGGAGTGAAGATCGCCGTTGCCCTGGAAAAGACCGGGATCGACTTTATAGATGTGAGCTGCGGTCTGTACGAGACCGGAATGACCTGTGTGGAGCCGATCTCTTTCCCCCAGGGCTGGCGCCGCGACCTCATAAAAGCGGTCAAGGACCATGTGAATATCCCCGTTATCGGTGTCTCTGTAATTCGCGAGCCCGCCGTGGCTGAAAGCTTCCTTGATGAGAATATAGTGGATTTTGTCTCGATGGGGCGCACATGGCTTGCCGACGAGCAGTGGGGAGTCAAGGTGCGTGACGGCCGCGAGGACGAGCTCTGCAAATGCATAAGCTGCCTGAGATGCTTTGAAAGTCTGGAGCAGTGGAGCGCGGCGGGAATCCCGCCCGAGTGCGCCGTCAACCCGCGTATGGCGCGCGAGCGCAAATTTGGCGTGCCGGAGCACGACGGCGCGGACCACAAGGTCGTTGTTATCGGCGGCGGTCCCGGCGGTATGGAGGCCGCAAAGACTTTGGCGGAGCGCGGGGTTAAAGTCACTCTGATTGACGATAAGAGCGAGCTGGGCGGCACCGTCAATTACGCAAAAATGCCTCCGCTCAAGGAGCGTATGCAGTGGGTGGCGGACTACTACAGAGTCATGCTGGACAAGCTTGGTGTAGAGCTTCGCCTGAACACAACGGCGACTGCCGACATGGTGGTTGAAATGAAGCCCGACGCGGTTATAGTCGCTACGGGGGCAAGCCCGTTCATACCGGAGAACATACCGGGAGTAAAGGGCGGAAATGTCTATACTGTGGACGATGTTTTTACAGGCAAGGCC
>JAAYCC010000074.1 GCA_012729875.1 Clostridiales bacterium
CCTCAACCTTTCCAATAGAGATGGCGGAGGAGATGGCAAAGCTGCCGGGGCTGATCTGGAAGCTTTGGACATCTCAGGCCGAAGAGTGCAAGGCTGACGGTTTTTATCTCTTCAGCACAAGAGAGGATGCCGAAAACCGCGCCGCTTTTGCAAAAAAGGCCTTTCCAAGGGCCCCCGGCCTCTCGAATGTCAAGACCGAAATACACGACGTCATGGAGGACCTATCCCGTGTTACCCGCGCGCCGATTGACCTGCCCGCTAATCCGAGTCTCTGATTGCGTTCGCGCAATTGAGAATATAATACTCTTTTACCTTTCACCATCCTAATAGCAGCACAAGACCGCATCCGCCTCAAAAACCGGATGCGGTCTTGCAATTTTTTATGCCGTTTATGATTCTTTGGCTAAGAGCCCATAAGATTTAGTGCAGAGACGCGGGCGGCGTTTCCGGATAATACGGACGGTAGGATTACATCTTGCCAGTGGAGAAATTATGCAGGAATTGAGTATTACGTTGGAAGTTATATGTAAATCATTTGCCGTTGTTAATTTTATGAGGAGCAAAATCTCCGGCTTTTTTGTTTTATGCTGCTATAGATGCTTGTTTGCCGGTTGGTTCACAATTGAGTCGATGCTTGCGGAATCGTCGCCTCCGCTCAATATGGACTTTATAGTGAGGTTACTGGCGTCATAATCTTCAAGCAGATCGATTTCCATACCTCTGTGTCCCAAGGTACTGTCCTCAATAAGCCGGACTTTGGGCCGAAGCACATTCTCAGAGTAGTTTTTTACAACCAGGGCTGAAGATCCTTCGCTCAGCCTGACAATGCATCCTTCCGGATATGCGCATACCAGGTGCATAAAAAGCTGAACGATCTCTTGATCAAAATGGGAATCTGACCCGGCAACTATGTACTCTATTGCCTCGTTTGGAAGCCATGCCTTCCGGTAGCTTCTGTGGCTCGTGAGAGCATCATAGACGTCCGCTACCGCAAGGATACGCCCGAAGATCGGAATATGCACACCCTTATAGCCGTATGGATAACCGCTGCCGTCTATCTTCTCGTGGTGGCTCTGTATGCCGTACAAAACCTCCCGTGAGACATTGTGGCATTTCCGGAGGCGCTCGACGCCCTTTTCCGGATGTGTTTTTATAACGGCAAACTCACTTTCGGTTACAGGACCGTTTTTACCGATTATTTCAATAGGAATATCTACCTTACCGATATCGTGCATCAGAGCGCAGAGGGCAATATCGTCAAGTTTGTTGCGGTTTATACCCATTTCGCTTGCGAGCATTATGCTGAGGACGCTTACGTTCAGGCAATGCGAATATGTATAGCTGTCATAGCCCTTGATTTCCATCATATTCATCAGGTATTCTTCTCGATCGAGAACACAGTCTACAATAGTCTCGGCTATTCTTCTGGTGGATTCGACAGCCGAGCGCGATATGTAAGGTTGAGTATAGTATTTAGAGTAAATGTCACGGATCTCGGCTGTGAGCTTAAGCTTTTTTTCAGGGGGGATAATACTTTTCGGCTCGATGTCGTCGCTGCCGTACATCTCGACATATATACCATCTATTCTATGAGCAGCTAGTTTCTCTATTATGGGGTCAGTTAACTCCTCTCCACTTTGAAGAAGAGCAAACATACCGTTTGGAGCTGAGATGCTTTTCGCAAGAACCATCCCTGAACGGGCACTTGTTATTGGTATATATATCAATTTGAATACCTCTTTCTCCGCATCTGATTTGAGTGGAACCGGATAAAAATACCGAGAGAGATCGAAAACGACAAAATACGACAATTAAATTATAATTCATTTATAATACTTATGCAACGGTTAAGGCATGTTCGCAAGTTTTATACGCCTATTTGCGGCATGTTTTTACATAATGCAATATAAACGGTAAGATAATTTATCAGATTTTATAGGTGTTGACGTGCATTTGAACCAAGAGCAGCGTGCTGACTTCTGATATCACCCTGCAGCCGAACAAAAAAATAGCGTATGGTGGTGGGCTGATCCCAGGCTTGACGGTATTTTGTACTGAAAAATTTTGCTTAAAATGATGAAATATCGTAGAAAATGTGATAAATTGTAAAAAGGAATCGATTTGGTATAGACAGGGTGGGAAACATATGCTTGACAGTGAGCAAAATAAATATATTGAGGAACTGTATATTGAAATGTTTTACCCGCTCTCCGCCTATGCACAGAGCGCATTGAGAGACAAAAATCTTGCCGAAGAGGCTGTACAGGA
>JAAYCC010000075.1 GCA_012729875.1 Clostridiales bacterium
ATGCCGCAGATGTCTTTTGCTTCTAAAGCCCCAGTACCCCGGCGTATTCCTCGGGCTGCTCGACCTTGCCCAGCACTGAGAGCGAGAGCTTTTCAAAATCGAGCCTGTTTTGTGCCAGACGCAATATGTCCTCACAGGTGACAGCCTCGTAGCGCTCAACTATCTCTTCAGTGGAGAGGCACGAGCCTATGCCGATCAGGGAGTTGCCCAATTTGAGCATGCGCGAGGATGTGGACTCAAGCCCCATCAGAAGCGACGACAGAGCCTGCTGGCGCGCTCTGTGAAGCTCCTCCTCTGTGACGCCGCCGTCGGCGAACTTTTGGAGTTCGGAGCGTATCAGCGAAAGCGTCTTCATCTCTGTCTCCTTGCTCACTCCCGCAGCTACCGTCAAAAGACCTGTATCAGAGAAATTGGACTGGAAGGAGTATATCGAATAACACAGACCGTACTTCTCGCGGATATTCTGGAACAGCCGCGAGGACACTCCCCCGCCCAGTGACAGGCTTAGCAGGTTCATCGCGAAGCGCTCGTCGTCCCTCAGCGAATTAGACGGGAACGCGACACAGATCTGATTTTGCTCGGTCTTTTTTTTGCGTACGGAAATGTGCCGGGTGTATTCCGCGCGTCGCGGCTTTGAGCATCTTGTTTTCGGAAGCCCGCCGAATTTTTCCTCTATGAGCTTAAGATGTCCGTCGTCGAAGCTGCCGCAGAGCGATACAACGATGCTCCCCGCGGTGTAGTGCTTCTCCTTGTACTCCTTGAGGCTCGCACCTGTCATCTTCGCAAGTGTACCCGGCTTGCCCAGAACGGGTCTCCCCAGCGGACCTTTGAAACAGTTTGCCATGAGCTTTTCATAGCAGGCGTCGTCGGGAGTATCCTCGTACATACCTATCTCCTCAAGGATAACTCCCCTCTCGGAGTCTGTCTCCTCCTCGTCGAAGGCGCATTCGAAGAACATCTCGCTCAAAAGCTCTATGGCGGTGTTAAGGCTTGTATCCAGCACTTTGGCATAAAAGCAGGTCTGCTCACGGGTGGTGTACGCGTTGATATGCCCGCCTATACCATCCATTATATAGGACAGCTCTGCCGCGGAGTGCCTTTCCGTGCGCTTGAACAGCAGATGCTCAATGTAGTGCGCGCTGCCGCTGTCGGAGCTATGCTCAAACCTGGATCCGAAGCCCACAAAAATGCCGACGGACGCGGAGCGAACCGAAGGCATGCGCTCATATATGATGCGCACGCCGTTTTTAAGTGTTATGAGTTCGTGCATATGTCTACCTCAAAAAACGGGGCGGGGAAGATCCCGCCCCGAAGTGATTTTTTTGTCTACTCTTTGTCGGTGGGAAGGCCGAGATCCTCGCGCTCCTTGACAGCCTCCTTGCGGGAGAGGTTTACTCTGCCGCGGTCGTCTATCTCGATGACCTTGACCCAGGTGTACTCCCCGACATTTATAACATCCTCGACCTTTTCGGTGCGCTTGTACTCAAGATCCTTTATGTGGCACATGCCGTCACTGCCGGGAGCCAGTTCAATGAAGGCTCCTATAGGGATTATGCGCACACACTTGCCGTAGTAGAGCTTTCCTACCTCAGGTACGAACACAATGTTTTCAATGGTGGTCTTAGCCCGCTTGCACGCTTCAAGATCCTCGCTGGCGATATAGATGTTGCCGTCGTCGTCGATGTCGATCTTGCAGCCGGTATCTGCGACGATTTTTTGAATTACCTTGCCGCCGGTGCCGATGACCTCGCGTATTTTCTCAGTGTCTATCTTCATGGTCAGCATTTTGGGCGCGGTCTCAGCAAGCTCTGCGCGGGGCTCGGAAATGCATGGCAGCATTATCTCGTCGAGTATCTGATAACGGGCTTCCTTGGTGATCTCAATAGCGTTTTTGATTATCTCATGTGAAAGGCCGTCGTTCTTGAGGTCCATCTGTATGGCGGTTATGCCCTTTTTAGTACCCGCAACCTTGAAGTCCATTTCGCCGTGGAAGTCCTCCACGCCCTGTATATCGATGAAGGTGGTAAAGCCGCCCTCATCGTCCTGAATCAGGCCACAGGAAATGCCGGCGACAGGCGCCTTGATCGGAACTCCCGCGTCCATAAGCGCAAGGGTACTGCCGCAGATAGAGCCCTGAGACGTAGAGCCGTTGGAGGACAGGACCTCGGAGACAAGGCGGATGGCGTACGGGAACTCCTCAACAGTGGGGATAACAGGTTCGAGCGCTTTTTCTGCGAGAGCGCCGTGCCCGTATTCACGTCGGTTGGTGGAGCGGCTCGCTCTGGCCTCGCCGACGGAGTATGACGGGAAGTTGTAGTGGTGCATGAAGCGCTTCTCTTCCTCTTCCCATATGGTGTCCAGCTTCTGAGCTGCGGAGAGAGTGTTTAAAGTTGCCACTGTGAGGACCTGGGTCTGCCCTCTTGTAAACAGGCCAGAGCCGTGTACCCTTGGCAGCAGGCCCACCTCGGCGGCGAGAGGGCGTATCTCGTTCATGGCACGGCCGTCGACGCGCTTGCCGGCAAGCAGCCATGCTTTGACAATCTTTTTCTGCATCCGGTAGAGGATCTCCTCCATGTATTGGTCCATTTCGGGGAACTGCTCACCGTATTTTTCGTGGATCATATCTACCCACTCGACAACTCTCGCCTCTCGGACGTTTTTATCGTCGGTATCCATACAGTGGCGCATGCCTTCCATCTCGTTCTCGCAGAGAGTGTCGAAAAGGTCCATGTCAAAATCGGCGTGCTCATATGTGAACTTGGGCTTGCCGACTTCATCAACCATTCTGTCTATAAGGTCGAGTATAGGCTGGATGTGGGCGTGTGCCTGTACAATGCCCTCGTACATAACGCCGTCTGGGATCTCGTCTCCGCCCGCCTCAATCATGACGACCTTGCCGTGGGTCGCGGCGACGGTGACATTCATCCTGCTGCGTTCGCGCTCCTTCGCTGTAGGGTTGAACAGGTAGTTCTCCCCGTCCCAGCCCAGAGATATCCCCGCAAGGGGGCCGTTAAACGGCACGTCCGAAATGGCGATAGCCGCGCCCGCGCCCATCATTGCGGTTATCTCGGGTGAGCAGTCACGGTCCACGGACAGGACCGTGCACGAGATGACAACGTCGTTGCGCAGATCCGAGGGAAACAGCGGACGCATGGGACGGTCTATCATCCTGGAGGCCAGAACAGCCTGCAGAGAGGGACGGCCCTCACGGCGGTTAAAGCTGCCGGGTATACGGCCCACAGCGTAGAGCTTTTCCTCAAAATCCACGGAGAGCGGGAAAAACTCCACACCGTCGCGGGGCTTTGCGGATGCTGTCACGTTGACGAGGACGGTCGTGTCGCCGTACTTGGTGAGGACGGAGGCGTTTGCCAGCTCACAGAGCTTGCCGGTCTCAAATACAAGGGGACGGCCCTCAAGTACTGTCTCGTATCGGTGGACATTCGAGAATTCTTTTTTATTGATTATCATTTGCATGCTCCTTTCGGGACTTTATCCCATCCGCGGAGCCTTCCTTTTAGCACTTGAAAACGGGTTTATTCTGATAAAATAAGCGCATTTTCAACTGCTAAAGGAGTATACTCCGCATTTTTTCTTCTGTGTTTCTTGTTTATATTATGGTCAAAAAGACCTCATATATTATGTTTTATTTCTTGCGTAAATTCGCGCAAAGGGGCTGCTCCGCCCTGCATGCGAAACAGCCCCATGTTTTTTTGTCTTACTTTCTGATGCCCAGCTTGGCGATGCATTCGCGATAGCGCTCAATGTCCTTGTCCTTGAGGTAATCAAGGAGCCTGCGGCGCTTGCCGATTATCTTGTACAGACCCAGGCGGCTGTGGTTGTCCTTCTTGTGGACCTTAAGATGCTCGGTAAGCTGGTTGATACGCTCGGTCAGAATTGCGATCTGAACCTCTGGTGAGCCGGTGTCGGTGGCGTGGGTGCGGTTATTTTCAATAACTGCGGTTTTTTGCTCTTTCGTGATCATTTTTATGATCTCCTTTCTTTTTTCATAGCCGCCGGGCTGAGTATTGGGCGGAAAGGTACCGGAGCTATCCGGCAGATATCCCAAAACTAAGCTCAGGGCCAAAGCCTTAAGAGTTTATCATAATAATTTTGATTTGTAAAGCAGATTATTCTTTTTCGCTTATTGACAGTCTGTTTCCGGCAGTCTAAACTTAACACGAAACTCAAATTCTTTAAAAGGACTGGCCCGATGTGACGAAAACAACACGCAAACTCAATATTACAGCCCGGCTTGTTATGCTGCTTTTCTACACATTCATCGCTTTCTGCGTACCCTACTGTCACGACGATTGGGACTGGGGTCTGGATGTCGGCATAGCCCAGTGGCTCCACGCCACCCTCAACAGCCGCTATGCGGGAAACTTTTTCGTTGTGATAATGACCCGAAGCGAGCTTATTAAAACAGCCGTGATCTCACTTACAATGTTCTCAATTCCTCTGCTTCTCTGCAAAGTATGTGACAGACAGCACAGCCTTGACAAATACCTTTTCGCCAACGCGCTCATGCTTATGATACCCAGGTTTATGTGGCAGCAAACCTTCGGCTGGGTATCTGCGTTTGCAAACTTCGTAGTGCCCGCGGCTCTGACGCTCTGTCTCATACTGGTAATGGAGCGCTCAATATACCGCCGTCCGGGCCTGTACTGGCTCTGCCTGCCGCTTGCCGTCGCCGAAGGACTTTTCTCCGAAAACCTCACTATATACGCTTTTGCGGCATTTTTAATTTTTACAGCAGCCGCTGCTATAAAGACCAAGCGCATAAATACCTTCCACATCGCAATGACCCTCGCCTCCGCAGCTGGCTGTGTGATCATGTTCTCCAGCGGCATTTACGATGTTCTGCTGGCGGAAGGGCGCGCTCTGGGCGGGATCCGCGAGCTCGCCGTTGACCCCAGTTCCGGTTTTGCAGGCATCGTCTCCCAAATCTGCGGACGCTTCTTCACGACAATCTTTCCCGGACTGTTTTTTGATTACCCCGTTGTAATAGCCGGCGCGTCGCTGGCGCTCATATTCTCCGCACTGCGCCGCAGGCCGGGCGCCTTTACCGTAATTGTTTCAGTTCTGACCGTAGCGCTGAACATCTGCGCCTGCCTCGGTACAGCAGACGAGATACTCCGCCGTTCAGTGCCGCTAATGCTGTTTCTTTGTCTGCTCACGCTGATCCTTCTCGGCAGACGGAATGTCGGAAAGCTGCTATTCTTCCTGCTCTCCGCGCCTGTTGTTCTTCTTCCGCTGGCGGTTACCACAGAGCTGGGACCGAGGCTCTATTTCATTCCTTATATCTTTATGCTGGCAATTGCTGTCTGTGCAATGCCTCCGCTCACCGAGGGCGACCGTATTGCGACGGCCGTAGCAGCATTGGGCTTATCTCTCTGCATGGTATTTTATGCGCACATCTATGTCGAGATACGCTCCGTTACCGCCGCACGTTCCGAGGCGGTCGAGACCGCAGTTAAAAACGGCGACCGTCAGGTGATAATAAAAAAAGACGTATACGAATACTGGTGGGGCCGCAACTGCGGCGAGGAGCGCATGGCCTTTTTCAAGGAGTTTTACGGTATACCCGAGAATATTGAGGTCATTTTTGAGAAATAATATCCACAACTCATAACAACTTAAAAAGCGGAACGGTCGACGCCGTTCCGCTTCTGTTATTTATTCTTCATTGCCGCTTTCATGCGCTGACCGTGGTCAAGTATGCTCTTGCGAATACGCAGATTCTTCGGCGTGACCTCCAAAAGCTCGTCATCTGCCAAAAACTCCATACACTGCTCAAGGCTCATCTGACGCGGCGTCACAAGACGCAGAGCCTCGTCGCTGCCAGCGGCACGCATATTTGTAAGCTGCTTCTTTTTGCAGACGTTGACGGAGATGTCCTCCGCTTTGGGACATATACCCACGACCATGCCCGCATAGACGGGAACTCCGGGTCCTATAATCAGAACGCCGCGGTCCTGTGCGTTGAACAGTCCGTAGGCTATGGACTCACCTGTCTCAAAGGCTATGAGCGAACCGGTTGTGCGTCGGGTCACTCCGCCCTTCATGGGCGCGTACCCGTCGAACACGGAGGCCATAATGCCCTCTCCCCGGGTATCGGTCAAAAATTCATTTCGGTAGCCGAAAAGCCCCCTTGTGGGGACGCGGAACTCCATCTTCATGCGGCTTCCAACGGGATTCATCTGGATAAAGTCTCCCCTTCTCGCGGAGAGCTTTTCCATAACTGCGCCCACACAGTTTTCGGGCACGTCCACGACCACACGCTCCACAGGCTCACAGACAGCGCCGTTGATCTCTTTTGTCAGGACGCGCGGGGGCGACACCTGAAATTCGTAGCCCTCGCGGCGCATAGTCTCTATGAGTATGGAAAGGTGCATTTCTCCGCGCCCCGCGACATTGAAGCTGTCGCTGTTTTCAACGGTCGTGACGCGCAGAGAGACGTCCTTCAGAGTCTCACGCATAAGTCGGTCGCGTATCTGGCGGGTGGTGACAAACTGTCCTTCACGTCCGGCAAAGGGGCTGTCGTTGACCGAGAAGGTCATCTCTATGGTCGGAGCGGATATCTTCACAAAAGGCAGCGGCTCCACACGGTCGGGTGCACATATTGTATCCCCAATGGTAACGTCACCGATACCCGAAAGAGCTATAATGCTGCCCGCCGCGGCGCCATCTACGGGCACCTTGCCCAGCCCCTCGAACTCGTAGAGGCTGACCGCTTTCGCCTTGCGGTTCGGCGTGTCGCCATGGTAGTTGCAGACCACTATCTCCTGGTTCTGCTGTATAGTCCCGCACTCAATGCGCCCTATTGCGATACGCCCGACATACTCATTGTAGTCAATAGCAGAGACCAACATCTGCAGGGGTGCTTTGTCATCCTGCTCCGGCGCCGGAATATAGTCAATTATGGTGTCGAACAGGGGGCGCAGATCGGTGCCCGGGCTGTCCGGTGTGACCGAGCAGGTCCCCTCACGAGCGGAGCAGAACAGCATGGGCGAATCGAGCTGTTCATCGGTGGCATCCAGATCGAGCAGAAGCTCAAGTATCTCGTCGATGACCTCGTATATGCGCTGGTCGGGGCGGTCGATCTTGTTGACGACAACAATTACCCTGTGGCCCAGCTCAAGCGCCCTTCCGAGGACAAAGCGGGTCTGTGGCATGGGTCCCTCCGCGGCGTCCACCAAAAGGATAACGCCGTTTACCATCTTGAGTATACGCTCGACCTCGCCCCCGAAATCGGCGTGTCCCGGAGTATCTACTATATTTATTTTTGTATCTTTGTAGTGTATAGCCGTATTTTTGGCAAGAATAGTGATACCGCGCTCCCGTTCCAGATCGCTCGAGTCCATGACACGCTCCTGGACGGCCTGATTATCACGGAAAGTACCGCTCTGCCTCAGCATAGCGTCTACAAGCGTGGTTTTGCCATGGTCAACATGGGCAATTATGGCAACATTTCTGATATTTCTCAACTTTATCTCCACTTCTCCTAAGAACTTTTATGTTTCTCACAAAGATTTATTATATCATTTGTAATATATTAATGCAAGATAATTCACGTTTAAATAATAGGTCTTTACAGCGCAGGCTACGCTTAGGTTATATCTTGACTGTTTTTTGAAAAGGTAGTAAGATATTATTGCGTATTACACATGAGAGGTTGTGCATTATGGGCTTGTTTAAAACCAATATCTGTCCAAAATGCGGAAAGGAATATTCCGCCATAAGGTCGGGCTGTCCTCAGTGCGGCGCACGCAAGCAGACCCCCAGCACCCGCACAGCCGCAACCACCGATTCCGCCCGTGTAGGAACCGCATCCTCTCAGCGCGCTGCGAAAAATGCTCGATGGCAGCTAATTTTCGGTCTGTGTCTGGTTCTCGCCGTAATTGTCGCCGTCATCGTCCTTATAGTGACAACCGTCAACGGCAACTACGATACCGCCCCCAGTTCGGCGCCGTCTGCCGAGGCCATACCCACTCCCACACCTACGCCCACGCCCAAACAGACGCCGCAGCCCACCCCCACGGTGGAGTCAGTCGCCATAACCTTCCTTGGCGAGAAGAAGGCCGAGTTTTCCATGGGCGTCGGCAAAACAATCCAGCTGGACGCATCCATCTACCCTGTCGAGATAGAAGGTCCCGTGGAGTGGTCCTCCTCCGATGAGAGCAAAATCGCCGTCAGTGAGGACGGGCTTGTCACCGCCGTCGGCAGCGGCTCGGCCACAATAATCTGCAGGTGCTACGGCGCCTCGGCAGAGTGCAGCGTTCTTGTCTGGTGAGATACAATAAAACCACATGGGCGGACAGCCGCGGTCAACCGTGCTGCCCGCCCTTTTAAGCTGAAACCGGGTTATACCCCGCTTGACCAAGGAGCACTAAATTTGTACGCAAAGACCAAAAAGCCTACATGCTGGGCACTTTTTCTTAACACCTTCATACTGTCAGCGTTTACTATAGGCGGCGGCTATGTCATGGTTCCGCTCATGCGCGAGCGCTTTGTGGACAAGCTCGGCTGGATCGACAGGGACGAGCTGGCGGAGCTTATTGCACTTGGCCAATCCGCTCCCGGCGCAATGGTAGTCAACTCCACAGTAATAATGGGCTACCGTCTGCTGGGCACGAGAGGAGCAGTATCAGCCCTGCTGGGCACGGCGCTGCCCCCGCTTATTATTTTGTCCGCCGTATGCCGCTTCTATGAGCTAATCCGCGACAACGCATATGTTTCCGCGGCCCTCCGCGGTATGCGGGCTGGCGTCGCCGCGGTAATTGCGGATACCGTTGTAAATATGGTTTCTCCTTATCTGAAACGCAGCGGCGTAACAAGTCTCGCCATTATGGCTGCGGCGTTTCTTGTCTCCTTTCTGTACGACGTCAACGCGGGCTACGTTATTTTAAGCTGCGGCGTATTAGGCATAATCATAGGAGCTATACGGAGGAAAAGGGGGAAAGCAGCATGATTTTTCTCAAACTTTTCCTGAGCTTTTGCTACATAGGTGCACTGTCTTTCGGTGGCGGCTATGCGGCGCTTCCCCTCATCCGAGAGCAGTGCGTCGACCTCAACGCTTGGCTGAGTATGGCAGAGTTTTCCGACCTTCTGACAATCTCGCAGATAACGCCGGGACCTATAGCCATCAATTCCGCCACCTTTGTGGGTATGAAAACCGCCGGTATACCCGGAGCTGTGGTAGCGTCCATAGGCTTCATGCTGCCGCCGTTTATTATAGTTACGCTCATTTTTCTGATTTTCAAAAAATACGGCAGGCTTCCTTTGCTTCAGGACATTCTCAGCGGTCTTAAGCCCGCTGTTGTGGCACTTATCGCCGTTGCAGGCATGGATATTCTGTTCGAGGCCGTCTGGGGCTCGCAGGCAATAAGTCTTGCGTCAACGGATATTTTCACGGCGGCGCTGGCTGTTATGGCTTTCACCGTTATGCGGATACGAAAAACCGGCGCAATTTCGGTTATACTGGTCTGCGGCATCATAGGAGTGCTCCAGCATTTTGTCACCGGGCTTCTGCTGTAGAAACAAAAATCCGGCAAAGTAAAATCAAGTATTGACAAATACAGCCGATTTAGTGTAGAATACCTCTTGCCGACAAATGGACGATTGGCGCAGCTGGTAGCGCATCCGCTTGACGTGCGGGAGGTCACAAGTTCGAGTCTTGTATCGTCCACCA
>JAAYCC010000076.1 GCA_012729875.1 Clostridiales bacterium
AAGGTAGAGGTCTGCCGGCCAGTTTTCAGGATCGTCATGCTCCAAGGAGCAAAAATGGGTAGAGCCGGAGTCGAACCAGCCGTCCAACGTATCGGTTCCCTTTGTAATGTTCTTGCTGCCGCACTTGTGGCAGACTGTGGAATCCGGCAAAAGCTCGGAGACATCAAGGGCAAACCATGCATTGGAGCCCTTTTCGCCGAATATATTTGAGATTTTTTCAATTATTTCGGGTGTGCAGATAGGCTCTCCGCAGTCCTTGCAGTAGAAAACGGGGATCGGGAGACCCCACTGGCGCTGACGGGAGATACACCAGTCCGCACGCTCGCGCACCATGGAGATCATGCGGTCGTGTCCCCATTCGGGCAGCCACTTGACCTCGCTACAGGCGTCTATAGCCTGCTCCTTAAAGGCATCTACAGAGCAGAACCACTGGTCGGTAGCGCGGTAGATGATCGGCTTTTTGCAGCGCCAGCAGTGCGGATAGGGGTGGACAATGTCTTCGGAGGCGAGCAGGGCACCGCATTCCTGCAGATCCGCAAAGATTGCGTCGTTGGCCTTGCTGTAGAACATACCTTCGTATTTGCCCGACTCGGAGGTCATTACGCCGCGGTCGTCCACGGGGACGAGTATTCCTATTTCGGTCTTGCCGGAGTGGTCATACTTCTGGCATACCTGATAGTCCTCCATACCGTGTCCGGGGGCGGTATGGACACAGCCGGTACCGGCCTCCAGGGTGACATGGTCGCCGAGAATGACGATGCTCTCGCGGTCATAGAGGGGGTGCTTCGCCTTCATGAACTCAAGCTCCGAGCCCTTGAACTCGGCAAGGCAGCTAAAGCTCTCGAGCCCGGCGGCCCTGGCGACGTTCTCTGCCAGTTCTTTGGCGAGGATATATGTCTCGCCGTTAGGCGCCTTTGCAAGGACATAGGTCAGTTCCGGGTTCAGACAGATGGCAAGATTTCCGGGAATGGTCCACGTGGTGGTTGTCCATATGACAAAGTAAGTGTTTGAGAGGTCCGTATACCTTGCGAGCTTGCCGCAGTCGTCCGTGACCTTGAATTTGACATATATGGATTTGCAGGCTATATCGCTGTATTCGATCTCTGCCTCGGCGAGAGCCGTCTCGTCGTGACAGCACCAGTAAACGGGCTTTTTTCCCCGGTAGATGTAGCCCTTTTCAAACATTTTTCCGAAGACCTTGACCTCTTCCGCCTCGAAGGATGGGTTCATAGTCAGATAGGGCTCGTCCCACTCGCCCAGAACGCCCAGCCGGATAAACTGGTCGCGCTGGATGTCGACAAAGTTCTGTGCAAACTCGTGGCAGGCGTCGCGGAATTCGGGGATGGACATTTTTTTGCGGTCCAGCTTGTTCTGCTTTATTATGGCGGACTCTATGGGCATGCCGTGGTTGTCCCAGCCGGGGACATAGGGCGCCTGAAAGCCGGTCATGTTCTTGTAGCGGATGATAAAATCCTTCAGGCACTTATTCATGGTGGTGCCCATGTGTATCTTTCCGTTTGAGAAGGGAGGGCCGTCGTGGAGAATGAAGCGCGGCTTGCCCCCATTGCGGGCGATCATCCTGTGATAGAGATCGATATCGTACCAACCTTTCAGCATATCTGGCTCTCGCTTGGGCAGAGCGGCACGCATGGCAAAGTCGGTTTTCGGAAGATTGACTGTTTTGTTGTAGTCCTGAGACATTTGAATGAGACTCCTATCATAAACAAAATAATATGCAAAAGGGCGCGGCACGGCGTTTAAGCCCCTTTGCCCCGCCCCGTAATGTTTTTGCTGAGAGATCATACAGCCTGAAGCGGCTGCCATATGCAAGCTATTTGCCGAAATGGATGGTGTTTGAATCGCCGCCGCCAAACATACGGGTTGGCTCGCCGTCTGAAATGGAGGGACCGTCCTGTGTGTCGGAAACGACCTTGCCTATCTCCTTGTCGGCGTCGGCGGAACCCGCCATGCGCTCGACGGAGCTTTCAATTCTGCGAACTGTGTCCTCAACTTCGTCCTCCTTCGTTTCGGGGGCGGAGGGTGCGTCGTCCTTAGTTGCCCCGCGGTGGAATACGTCGAGCATGTCGATGCATTCCATCTGCTTGGCTGTGAGAATACGGATATTCTCTATGTACTGAGCGCTTGCCTGTTTTGCGTTTAAGAGCTTAGCCTCCTCGTCGATACGCTGGTTGTGCGCCTCGCGGGTGATGCGCTCTGCCTCTACCTTGGCTTCGGAAATGACGGAATCGGCCTTTTCTTTGGCCTCCTTCTCGATCTGGGAGGAGAGCTTCTGCGCGGAGAGAAGAGTGAGACGCATTGAGTCCTCAGTTGCGCGGTACTCTTCGATTTTTTCCACAAGTACCTTCATTTTGGTCTTGAGAACCATGTTTTCGCGGGCGACGGCAGCGTAGTCGTTGGCTGCTTCTTCGAGGAAATCGTCTACGGAGCCCATATCATATCCGCCGAAAATTGCTCTTTCAAAGGTTTTCTCCCTGAAATTTTGAGGTGTAAGCATATCCCTATTCCCTTTCTCTGTGAATAATCCTCTGCTTGTTACATAAACGGGTTAGTGGTTGTCTCCTCCATGGGGTCGCCCATGACGTCCACATTGTAGGGGGTTATAATGTAGGTGTTCGCGGCCACGCGGCGAATCTTGCCGTCCAGAGCGTAGGCAACTCCGCTCAGAAAATCTATAAGCCGGCGGGAAGTGTCCTTCTGCGCCTTTTCGAGGTTCATGAGGACGGGGCGCCTGTCGCGGAGATGGTCGGCAATCTCGGCGGCCGCATCGAAAAACTCGGGTTTAACGAGAACCATCTGTACCTGAGATGAGGAGTTCAGGTTGACGACCTTATCACGCCGGATGGGAGTTGGTGTGGCCGCACGGGAGTCGTAACGCGGCTGGTCAAAATCTGAGAAGGCGTTTCCGCGTTCAATGGGTGCGGAGCTTCTGCGGGGAGGTTCCTGCTGGGGAACGCGGGTCTCCGCCGGGGTCTCGGGCATGTCATCCATGAATTCGTCATATTCGTTACCGCTGTAAGGGCGGGTCAGTTTTTTGAGTTCGTCAAAAAGACTCATTGCAGTTCCTCCAAAAATCCGGCGTTCACTTGTCCGCCGCCGGGTATATCCTTGGGCCGAAAATGGCAGAGCCGACGCGAACCATGTTCGAGCCCTCGGCAATAGCATCTTCAAAATCGCCACTCATGCCCATAGATAAAAAATTCATATAGACATTATCGTATTTTTTTGCTGAAATGTCAATAAAAAGCTGATACATTCGTGCAAAACAGACTCGGTTCCGGCCTTTATAGTCGGAAATTGGGGGAATTGTCATTAAACCCCTTACACGCACTCCGGACATATTGCTCACCTGCTCAAGGACCGGAGGAAGCTGCTCGGGGCTAAAGCCGTATTTTGTCTCTTCCCCGCCGACGTTGACTTCCAACAGCACGTCCTGTATTATTCCCAATTCTCTTGCCAGCTTGTCTATATGCGCGAGAAGCCCGACACTGTCTACCGACTGGATGAGCGAGCATACGCCGACGACCTGCCTTGCCTTGTTCTTCTGAAGGTGGCCGATAAAGTGCACACCGGCGCCCTCATATGCGCCCTGGGCATACTTTTCCGTTAGCTCCTGAGCGCGGTTTTCACCACAGACGGGGACACCGGCAAGTATGGCCTGTCTTACGGCCTCTGCGCCGTTCATCTTCGTTGCGGCGACAAGAGTGATGTCCTCAGGGCTGCGCCCGGCGGTTCTCGCCGCTTCGGCGATTTTGGATTTTATTGATAATACGTTCTCTGTGATATTCAAAATAAGACCTTCTTTTTATAGGGAGCGGGGCTCACTCCAAAAGCATTCCATCATAGATTTCGCGGGACGTGAGTATGATGCTGCTGTTCTCACGGAGGGATTTTTCTTCAGAGGAGATATAAGCGAGGTAGTAGCTGTCCATGTCTTTGATGATGTCTATATATATCTTCTCAGCTCTTATGCCTGTGGCAGTGTAGACATAGGTGCCGCCGTCGTCGACATAGCACGCCTCCTTGGGGACGCGCAGGCCTTCAGACGAATCATAGACTATTTCCGCGTCCGCGAAACGGACGGTCAGCATCTCCGCCATGGCCATCGTACAGCGGAACACAATTGCACACTCCCCGTCGGACGGGGGGCTGATGCTGACTACGACCGCGCTTAAGGGGGCCGAATAGTAGCGCCCAAAGCTCAGATCTTTTAGACCTCCTACTGTCAGACGCCCCGCGTCCTCCTCTTTTATGGTTGCGGCGTAGTACCAGGCACTGGAGGATACAAGCTTGCCGCATACACTCCGGGAAATGTCCCGGGGCTCTGCGGAGAGGCTTTTGAGTCTGTCCGGGGTGAGATTGGCAAGATCCTCGTGGCCGATGTGCTCGTAGCCGTCCGCAGAACTGCAAAAGAGGCCCGACTCAGACGCGGCGATGGTTTTTGTATCCCTTGCCGCGGTCTGTTTCAGGCTTGATAGTTCGTCCTGTATTGCTGTGAGGTCGGCTTCTGTGGCGTTGATGCCGTTTTTGTCAAGAACGAGAGCGCTCAGATTTATTGTGGCCGAGTACAGCGTGTCCGTTTCATGGCGGGCGGCAGCCGCCGCAAGCTGAGTTACGGCGGATTTTATGCTGCTGTCTTTTTTGGCCGCAGAATTGTCCGAGGAGCCGTCTGAGAGGGCGGAGAGTATATATTGTTTTTCAAGCTCCAGTTCATGTATGCGCCCCGCCCGTTTGAGGGCTTCCTCGGACTCGTAGGCAACGGCTATGGTGTCGCCCATTGCGAGCATCTTTCCGTTCTCGGCACAGATACTCAGGTACTCTTCGCCGCTTTCAATGCACTGTTCGTCGCGGACGATTATGCCGGTCATAAGGGTGCTCTCCTCGACGGAGATACAGACAGCGGGCGCCGTTCGAATGTCTCTCGAAAGGGAACGAAAAAGATACACGCCCATATATGCCGCCATAGCGGCAAAAAGAAGAATTGATACGATTTTTGTGACTAGGTTGGTCCGTTTCATAAAAATCTCCTCAGCGGGAAAGCGCCGGTATCAGAGTTCCGCCAAGGGGAGCGGGATCACGTCGCTTCCGTTAATGCAGCGTCTTTAAGATCTACGTGGGTTGAAGGGACGATCGTGGATATGGCGTGCTTGTAGATCATCTGCTGTTTGCCGTCGCTCTCCAGAACGACTACGAAGCTGTCAAAGCTGCGCACAACGCCGCGAAGCTGGAAACCGTTCATAAGAAAGAAGGTGACGTTCTGCTTCTCACGGCGGATCTGGTTCAGAAGGATGTCCTGAATACTGTATGTTTTTTGCATTTTATGTATCTCTCCCCCCGGAGCGGTACATATCTAAGTGATTTTACCACAGAATGCCGCCCCAATAAATAGTGAATTTGAACAAATCCAGTGCTGCAAAACAATCGGAGTGTTCAGGGCTTATTCTAATCCGTGGGATATGATGCAATTTGTCGAAATTTGTCGCGCATTTTCAAAATCCGGTTGCATTTTCCAAAGTATCCACATAATAGACTTGTCGCGCCTTAGCCATGTGAGCTGACGTTTCGCATAGCGTCTGCTCTCGCGTTTTATGGTATCTATAGCTGTTTCTTCGGATATCTCGCCGCGGAGAGCCTGTGCTGTCTCTTTGTAACCTATGGCCTGCATTGCAGTGCATTTTTCAGGTACGCCTCTGCCCAGAAGCGAGCGCACTTCTTCAAACAGCCCCTGTTCAACCATCTTGTCTACACGCGCGTCTATGCGTGAGTAGAGCTGCTCGCGGTTTTCGAAGGACAGCGCTATCTTGACCGCGTCATAGCGGGGAGGAGTCTTCCGAGTCTCCGCGTCGTGCTGTGATATGGTCTTGCCGGTCAGATAGAAAACCTCAAGCGCGCGTGTAATGCGTTTTTTGTCCGAGGGGTGCAGCCTGTCGGCGCGATCAGGATCGATTTCGGCGAGAAGCTTAAGCATGGCCTCGCCGCCGAGCCTGTCGTATTTCTCGGAGAGCTCACGCCGAACTGTCTCGTCAGTGCCGCTTGCGGCAAATTCCAGCCCGGCGATGAGTGAGTCGATGTAAAGCCCTGTGCCCCCGACGATTACAGGAAGTTTGCCGCGGCGGAGTATATCACAAACGCACTTGTCGGCCTCCGCGACATATCGGGCCACCGACCAGTTCTCCGTCGGCTCGGCAACATCGAGCATGTGGTGCGGGACACCCTGCGTCTCGTCGGGCGTGACCTTAGCCGTTCCTATGTCCATGCTGCGGTAGATCTGCATGGAGTCTGCGGAAACTACCTCGCCGTCCAGCTCCTTTGCCAAAAGTATGCCCAGCGTGGACTTGCCGGTGGCTGTGGGGCCGGTGATCACGGCTATTTTGGGCGGTTTTGCGTCACTCATACGATTCGTGAGAACTCCTTGTCCAGATGCTTTTTGGTCAGTGTCACGGATACGGGCCTGCCGTGCGGGCAGTATTTGACCTCTCCTCGGATCACGGCCTCCGCTATCTTCATAAGCTCCGCCTGAGCGGTGCTCCAGCCGGCCTTGATTGCCGCCTTGCAGGCTACGGTGTGGAGTATCTCGTCCACAGAGTCCGCTTCCGAGACGCGGCTGCCTCGGCCCAGCTTGTCGCAGATCTCTTCGATCATGGCGGGGGCGTCTGAAACATCCGTATCGGCGGGTACGCCCCGCAGTATAACGCTGTCGTCGCCATAGGGATCTATCTCAAAGCCCAGACGGGAGAGAAGCTTGCCGTTTCGCTCAATTATCTCAATGTCGGCCGTGCTCAGCTTTGTTGTTACAGGAGACAGCAGCGTCTGGGACATTATCTCGTGCCCCTGGGACTTTAGACGGTCGAAAATCATACGTTCGTGGGCGGCGTGCTTGTCGATGAGAATCAGGTTATCGCCCTGCTCGACAAGTATGTAGGTCTTCATTGTCTCGCCCACAAGGCGGAAGTCTGCCGGCGTTACGGAAGCTACCTCGGAACCGGGCTCAATCCGGGGGCTTTTATCTGTCTCTTTCTCAGAGCGGGCGGGAGGACTATAGGACGGTCTGACGCTGTCGCAGAGGCGAAGCTGACAGGCCTCCTGAGGCTTTGAAATGTGTTCTGCCGTTGGGCTGCTGCCGATCTTCGGCTTTTCCGCTATAATCGTATGAGCAGAAGAAAAGCCTGCGCTCTTCTCGGTGGAAGGGGATTTGCCGGGGGATTCGCAGGAGCTCGTGGACTTGAAAAAGTCCTTTTTCGAGGCGGAGAGAGCCTTTGCTGTGGTATGTGAGAGCTTTATCTCCGCTGAGGGCTTTTCGCCGGTCAGAGCGGAAAGTGCCGCGTAGTAGACCGCGTCGAAAATGCGCCTTTCGTCGCGGAACTTGACCTCGGTTTTGGCGGGGTGGACGTTGACGTCCACGGAGGCGGGGCTTAAAGTGAGGTAGCAAACGGCGGCGGGGTAGCGTCCCGTCAGCAGGGTGTTCCTGTATGCCTGCTCGACGGCGGCCTGCAAAAGTGCTGATTTTATGCAGCGCCCGTTCACAAAGAAAAACTGTTTTGCGCGGTTGCCGTGGCCCGCCTTCGGCGAACCGACATAGCCTGCCACCGACACGTCCTCTCCCTGAGCGGACATCTCAAGAAGGTCCAGCGCCTGCTCACGCCCCAGGAGAGAGTAGGCGCATGAGGAGATTTTGCCGTCCCCGGGGGAGAAAAATTCTTCCTTTCCGTCCCTGATGAGCCGGACGGAGACCTCTGGTCTGCCGAGGGCGCAGCGCAGGGCGAAGGCGGTACAGGCCGAGCCCTCCGCACGGTCGGATTTCATAAACTTGAGCCTTGCGGGAGTGTTGTGGAACAAGTCGCGGACTATAATAGTCGTACCTACGGGACAGCCGCAGGGTGACATTTCGGCTATTTCGCCGGCCTCGACCAGAACGCGCGTACCCTCGACCGAACCCTTTCTGCGGGTTATCATTTCTATGCGCGAGACAGAGGAGATGGCCGCCAGCGCCTCTCCGCGAAAGCCCATGGTTCCAATGGCTTCAAGGCTGCGCTCGTTTTTCAGCTTACTTGTAGCATGGCGCAGGAAACACACTCCCGCATCCTCGGGGAGCATGCCGCAGCCGTCGTCGGTTACGCGTATATAGGTCATGCCACCGTTTTTTAGTTCGATGGTTATATTCTTGGCGCCGGCATCGAAGGAGTTTTCAATGAGTTCCTTGATGACTGAGGCTGGACGCTCTACGACCTCGCCGGCCGCGATGAGGTCGGCGACGTGTGGGGACAGTATGTTTATTTCGGGCATTTTGGCCTCCGATCGACATATGTAGCAACACTGGAAAATTGTCGCCATTATTATAAACTAAAAATGTTGAAAATACCACCACAAAATGATATTATTAAAGATAATATGCATAATTATAAAAGGGCTTCGGTGCCTGTGACAGGACTTGAAATATGGGTAACAGACGAATTGAGATATCTTCCGGACAGATCGAAGAACAGCTTGATATATGTGCGCAGATACGCGCCATGGCGGGTGAGAAACGCCTTGCGATGGTGGATACCTACGGCTGCCAGCAGAACGAGGCGGACAGCGAACAGCTCCGCGGCTACCTCTTCGCCATGGGCTATGGTCAGACGTCGGACGAAAATCAGGCGGACATAGTGGTCATTAACACCTGCGCCGTCCGTGAGCACGCAGAGATGCGCGTTTTAGGAAATATCGGCGCGCTGACGCACACGAAAAAGGAAAATCCGGACCAGATAATCGTCGTCTGCGGCTGTATGGCGGCGGAGAAAAATATAGTCGAGAAGATAAAAAAGTCCTACGGTATCGTAGACCTGATGTTTGCGCCCTCCGAGCTGTGGCGCTTTCCCGAATTGCTGAAAACAGTTATTGAAGGAAAAAGGCGCGTGTTTGAGCTCGGCGGAGACGCAACCGTAGCGGAGGGCATACCGCATCTGAGGACGGACGGCGTCAAGGCGTGGCTCTCCGTTATGAACGGCTGCAACAACTTCTGCACCTACTGCATTGTGCCCTATACCCGATTCCGCGAGCGCTCCCGCCGCCCCGAAAGCATAATCGCCGAGGCGCGGGAGCTCGTATCACAGGGCTACAGGGAGATAACGCTGCTCGGCCAGAACGTCAACTCCTACGGCAACGATCTCGACTGCGGCGTGAGCTTTGCACAGCTTATCCGCGATATAGACGCTATAGACGGAGACTTTGTTATACGCTTTATGACAAGCCATCCCAAGGACGCGACAGAGGAGCTTTTCGCCGCCATGCGCGACTGCAAAAAATGTGAAAAGCACCTGCATCTGCCGCTGCAGTCGGGCAGCGACAGGATACTTAAGGCGATGAACCGCCGCTACGACTCGGCTAAATATCTGGGGCTTGTAGACAAGCTCCGCGAATATATCCCGGATGTGGTTCTGACTACGGATATTATCGTGGGCTTTCCCGGCGAGACCGACGAGGATTTTGAAGATACCATGCGGGTCGTTGAGCGGGTGCGCTACGATGCCATGTTCACATTTATCTACTCCAAGCGAGCGGGTACTCCCGCCGCCGCTATGGACGATCCCTTCACCCGCGAGGAAAAACAGCTGCACTTTGACCGCCTGATAGAGGTGCAGAACGCGATATCCGAGGAAAAGCACGGGGCCTACATCGGAAAGACCGAGCGTGTGCTTATAGACGGACGGGACCGCGAGAAGGGTGTTCTGACGGGGCGCACCATCGGCGGCAGGCTTGTGCGCGTACCCGCCGACGACAGCCTCATCGGGCATTTTGCGGGAGTTGAGATCACGGACTGCAACACCTGGGCGCTGAGAGGCAAACTCGTCTAGCCGGCAGTAAATATATTTCGGAGGTAAAAAAATGGCAGAGCTTACGCCGATGAAAAAACAATACAGAGAGATAAAGTCACAGTACGGAGACTGCCTGCTGTTTTTCCGCCTAGGCGACTTTTACGAGATGTTTGACGAGGACGCGAAGGTCGCGTCCAAGGAACTCGACATTGCGCTGACTACGCGCGACAGAAACGTCGAGAACCCCGAAGAGCGCACGCCTATGTG
>JAAYCC010000077.1 GCA_012729875.1 Clostridiales bacterium
ACCCGCTTGCCCTTGGCCGGACAATATAGGCAAAGACCGCCCAGCTCAAAATGCCCCTCTTTGAAAGCCAGACTGACGCCGCTGACCGTTTGAACCAGCTCATCTGCAAAATGCATATCCTGCGGTCTGAGCTGAACCTCCGCCGCAAAACCGTAGCCAAAGACATCCACAGCCTTCCTCAGCAGCATTTTAAGGTGGGGCAGATAGCCCTCAGACTCAGTAAAGCCGGCTATCCTATCCCGGACCGCCGCATTTGTCTCAAAGGCGCAATCCTCACGATACTGAAGGAGTGTACGCTTGTTTTCGGTCATTCGGGAGTTCACCCGGCACCCCTCACGGGCATATATCTCCTTGACTTTAGTCTTTGTATATTTCTCCACCTCCGCGGCTATCTCCGCTTCGGCCTTGGCCACAAGCTCATCTTTTTTCTCGCTCAGCTCGTGGAAAATACATTGTGATTCCTCAACGGCCTCCGCAAGCATAGCCTCTGTGAAGGCCTCGAGCTTTTTACTCGTGTCCTGAGTCTGCACTTGACAAACCTCCTTCCTTTGATTCAGATTCGGAGCAGCAGACAGTATTCTGCGGTATTATATCTTGATTCCGATAGCCTCACGGATGAGGGCCGTGATGGAGTCCGCCTCTCTGGACGAGCCCCGGCTGCCCGGTACGACAACCAAAAGCGGGTTTGTACCCGACAGTTTCAGCTCTCTCACGGTCTCAGGCACCAGAGCGG
Organism: Clostridiales bacterium; assembly: GCA_012729875.1. Taxonomy (GTDB): domain Bacteria; phylum Bacillota; class Clostridia; order Oscillospirales; family Oscillospiraceae; genus UBA2658. The sequence goes on from JAAYCC010000077.1 coordinate 734, forward strand.
CGCAGCTCTCTGTTATGATGAGGACTGCGACGCCGGCATCGGCCCTGACGCCGTCTATTAGTGCCTGAATATCACGTTTCTCCTCGGCAAAACTGCCCTCAATACCCGCAAGCCGCAGTCCTGTTAGGGTATCCCTGTCGTCGGCAACCGCGTACATACGCATCTTCTCTTCCCTCTCCGGATACTCAAGCGGTGGGCAGGATCATAAAGGCTATAAGCATGCCGTAAAGCGCGACGCCCTCAGCCAGCCCGACGAAGATCAGAGACTTGCCGAATATCTCCTCATTTTCCGACAGTGCACCCAGAGCCGCAGAAGCCGAAGAAGCAACGGCTACACCGCCGCCTATGCCCGACAGTCCGACAGCCAGCGCAGCCGCAATATACTGCATGCCGGAGGCAAACGCGTCGCTCTCGACAAGACCTTTTGAAGCCTCTGCGGCTTCGGCCGACTGGGTAAACAGGAAGACCGTTGCAAAAGCTATGAGCCCGAAGAAGCAGCAGAAGTTGACTATCAGCTGGGTCTTGCCGCCTTTTCCGTGTTTTGCCCTGTGGTAAATTGTCAGAAGCGGTAAAACTACAATTGCGAGAAGCACTATGGAAGCAATAAGAATTCTCATGGATTTGACCTCCGTTTTTTCATATTTATGTTTGCAAAAGCCGTCAGACGGCAGCTTTGTAATCTATCTCTACGGGTGTGAATTTGCGCCCTCCGCCCATATAGAAGCGTCCGAACAATTCGTAGAATTCAAGACGCAGAACCTGAATACTGACCAGCGCCGCTTCCAGCCCGGTAATAAGGATGTTTCCCAAAATCAGACCGAAAAGACTTTCGCCGCCCGCTCCTGCAGAGAGCATATATACGACCATCATCATTCCCGCATGGCTGATGGCATAGGCGCCGATACGCAGAAACGAGACTGTGTTTGAGACATAGGAGAGCAGTGTTTCAAACAATTCGAAGAACCCCTCAACAAAAAACATGCCTATCGAGTCGGGTTTCCAGTCCTTTTGCCCTGTCAGGAGCTTTGAAAGCGGCGTCGCACCCACCAGCATAAGTAACGGCACGACGATTACGAGGATGATATAGGGGGTGGTCATGATGTCTATGCCCCTCATGAGCTTTAGCGAAAGCCCCGCGGCAAGTCCTGCGTAAAGAATGAATCCGGCCACTCCGTTGGGTGAGAAGAATATTTTTCTGATGTCCTTCTGTCTTATTCCGGTTATGATGTTCAGCAGCATGCAGAGGAGCAGCAGAACCACGCCGATTCCGACGGCCATGAGCAGTATCTTCATGGTGTTTCCGTTTTTAAGGACATGGAACCCGTCTATGATCTCCTCACTGCCGAATACGCTTCCGTAAATAAAGCCCATAACAGAGGAAGACAATCCGCAGAGAGATATCATTCGGCCCAGCCACATTCCCTTGAGCTTCCAGAGCAAAAATCCGATTACAGCAAGACACGCACCTTGTCCGACGTCACCAAACATCACACCGAAGATGAGCGTATAGGTGATGGCCATAAACAGGCGGGGGTCAACTTCGCCGTAAGCCGGAAGTCCATACATCTCTACAAATGGCTCGTATATTGACGAGAGCAGACCTTTTTTCAGCTTTACCGGCGGTGACATACCCTTTTTGTCCTTGGGATCCGCCAGAATACAGCCGACGCCTTCATAGCTCTCGCACTCCTGTACATACTCCTCCGAAATAGATTTCGGTATCCAGCCAACGATATAGAACTTGTCATGGCGCTGTCCGGCATAACACCTCAGGTCGAAAGATTCGCCCATGAACTTAAGCCATGAATATACCGCGAGAAGCTTGTCCCGCTCCTGTGAGATCATCTCTCTGTGCAGAGCGTCCAGCTCCCCTATCCT
>JAAYCC010000078.1 GCA_012729875.1 Clostridiales bacterium
GAGGAGAGCCCCATCTCTTCGAGAATGTCCGCAACACTGTCGCCAACGGCGGGGGTCGGGGCGAGTGACAGGTCCACAACTCCAAAGGGCACTCCCAGTCTCAACGAGGCCTCCTGAGCTACAAGCTGACCCATTCGTGTTATTCTAAAGGCCGTGCGCTTTATGGTCTCCGCAACTTCGTCCAGAGGCTTGCCCCTGGCCCCTTTGAGAGCGTGATACACCACTCCGGGACCTGAGACGCCCACGTTTATAGCACACTCCGGCTCGCCGACACCGTGGAATGCGCCAGCCATGAAGGGGTTGTCCTCAACGGCGTTGCAGAACACAACCAGCTTTGCACAGCCCATTCCGCCGCTGTCTTTTGTCAGCTCGGCGGTCTTTTTTACGGTCTGGCCCATAAGCTTTACCGCGTCCATGTTTATTCCGGCTCGGGTAGTGCCGATATTAACGCTGGAGCAGACGTATTTTGTCTCCGCAAGAGCCTGCGGAATACTGCGTATAAGCTTATCGTCACCGACGGTGCTGCCCTTGTGGACAAGGGCGGAGTAGCCGCCCAAAAAGTCCACGCCGACCTCTTGCGCCGCCCTGTCCAGAGCGAGGGCAAACGGGACATAGTCGTCCGCCTCACAGCACTCCGCCACCAGAGAAATGGGAGTTACGGAGACGCGCTTGTTGACTATTGGTATTCCGAACTCGGACTCGATGGCTTTGCCGGTCTTGACGAGGTCGCCCGCCAGACGGCAGATTTTGTCGTATATTTTATCGCAGCTTTTATTTATATCCGGATCGCAGCAGTCGCGCAGGGAAATGCCCATTGTGATAGTGCGCACATCCAGATGCTGCTGGTCTATCATTTCTATTGTCTGGAGAATTTCTCCCTGGTTTATCATAGTATCTCCTTTTGAGGATATTTATAGCGGCTTAAAACGCAATGCGCTTATCGATGTACTCCGCAAGATCCTCAATTTTAATTCGCTCCTGCTCCATGCTGTCACGCTCACGTATGGTCACACAGCCGTCGTTTTCGCTCTCAAAGTCGTAGGTGACGCAGAAGGGGGTGCCGATCTCGTCAAAACGGCGATAGCGCTTTCCGATGGATCCGGACTCGTCATACTCGACCATAAAGTGCTTCTGCAGACCGTGATAGAGCTTTACAGCGGGCTCCGCCAGCTTTTTGGAGAGGGGCAGCACAGCGCACTTGATAGGGGCCAGAGCGGGATGGAAGTGCATGACCACGCGGGTGTCGTTTTTCTCGGCGTCGACCACCTCCTCGTCGTATGCCTCGACAATGAAGGCCAGCGTCACGCGGTCCGCTCCCAGAGAGGGCTCCACAACATAGGGGATATAGTGCTCGTTCCTCTCCTGGTCGAAGTAGTCCATATCCTGACCCGAGATCTTCTGGTGCTGGGTGAGGTCATAGTCTGTCCTGTCAGCGACGCCCCAGAGCTCGCCCCAGCCGAAGGGAAACATATACTCAAAGTCGGTGGTGGCCTTGGAGTAGAAGGACAGCTCCTCCTTCTCGTGGTCGCGGAGACGCAGGTTGTCGTCCTTCATACCGAGGGACAGGAGCCAGTCGTGGCAATAGCTGCGCCAGTATTCGAACCACTCGAGGTCGGTACCCGGCTCGCAGAAAAATTCAAGCTCCATCTGCTCGAACTCGCGTATGCGGAAGATGAAATTGCCCGGAGTTATCTCGTTGCGGAAGCTCTTTCCGATTTGGCACACGCCGAAGGGTATCTTGCGCCGGGTGGTGCGCTGTATGTTTTTGAAGTTTACGAAGATGCCCTGAGCGGTCTCGGGGCGGAGATATACCTCGGTGGAGTTGTCCTCCGTTACGCCCTGATGGGTCTTGAACATGAGGTTGAACTTGCGTATATC
>JAAYCC010000012.1 GCA_012729875.1 Clostridiales bacterium
ACGGTTTGTAGCCGAGATGCAGGACCTTGGTATGGCTGTAGATCTCTCACACGCTTCGGAGCGGGCTTTCTGGGATGTTGCCGAGATTACTAAGCGCCCTATTATGGCGGGGCATTCCAATTCTAAAGCCGTATGCGATAACCCCAGGAATCTCACGGACGAGCAATTTCTCGCACTGATTGAGCTCGGCGGCGTGGCGGGGCTGAATCTGTGTCCCGATTTTCTCAATGAGAGCGGGGGGGCCGGCATTGAGGATATCATTCGACACGCGGAGCATTTTCTCTCGCTGGGCGGAGAGCGGTCACTGTGCCTCGGCGGCGATCTCGACGGTATCGACACAGCTCCAAAGGGTATAAAAGGAATACAGGACTACGATAAGATATATGAGGCAATGCTTCGGAGAAATTATCCCGAAAGCCTTGTACGAGACATATTTTACAACAACCTTATGAGATTTTCGGAGGCTGCGCTGTGAACATACAGATATTCGGAAAGGATAAATGCTTCGATACGAGGAAGGCTGAGCGCTATTTCAAAGAGCGCAGGATCAAGTATCAAAAGATTGATCTGCCGCGTTACGGCATGGGACCGCGTGAGCTGGAGGGTGTGGTGCGCTGTGTGGGGCTGGATGCTGTTATTGACGAAAAGGCGAGGGACGCAGAACTAATAAAATACCTTGCCTATGACGAGGACAAGCTGCAGAAGCTTCTGGAAAACCCGTCCCTTATTAAAACTCCTGTAGTGAGAAACGGCAAGCAGGTTACTGTCGGCTACTGTCCGGAGGTCTGGAGGAGCTGGGAGTAAAACAAAAAAACAGCCGCTAATAGCGGCTGTTTTTTGTTTTATGGATGGATTTTAGTCCATAACATAGGGCAGGAGAGCTACCTGACGGGCTCTCTTGATAGCATCAGTAAGTTCGCGCTGATGGGCGGCGCAGGTTCCGGTAGTGCGGCGCGGCAGAATCTTTCCGCGCTCAGACAGGAAACGGCGCAGCTTAGCGGTGTCCTTGTAGTCTATATGGTCGTTCTTATCAACGCAGAACTGGCAAACTTTTCTGCGCTTACGGTTCTTGTTCCTGTTATCTCTATCAAATGCCAAGTTCAATTCCTCCTAACTTTGGAATATTGAAAAAATGTGTTGTCTTGCTCAGAAGGGCAGATCGCCGTCTCCGCTGTCAAGCTCGGAAAAAGCGGAGCCTCTGGATTCATTTTCGAATCCGCCTGCCGCGGGAGAACTCATGCGGCTGCCTTCACTGTTGTCGCGGTGCTTACTCTCGCCGAAATAGATGTTATCGGCGACAACCTCGGCGCTTCTGCGCTTGTTGCCTTCCTTATCCTGCCAGTCGCGAATCTGCAGACGACCGCTGACGACCGCCATACTGCCTTTGTTGAAGTATTTGGATACAAATTCGCCGGTCTGACGCCAAGCGACACAGTCGATGAAGTCCGTCTGCCGCTCACCGCTGTCCTTAGATGCGAAATCGCGGTCAACTGCGAGAGAGAAGGAAGCTACCGGAGTTCCGGATTGCGTGTAACGAAGCTCGGGGTCACGGGTCAGCCGACCCATAATAACGATGTGATTGAGCATAAGATACTCCTTATTCGTATCTGACGGTGATGAGACTGCGGATTACGCTGTCATTGATGCCGAGGATACGGTCGAGCTCCTTGGGAAAATCGGGAGAGGATGTGAACTTGACGAGGACGTAATAACCCTCTGAGAGATAGTTGATCTCATAAGCGAGCTTGCGCTTGCCAATAAGCTCCATCTCATCAAGAGTTCCGTGCTGCTCGACAAGTGCCTTGAATTTGTCTACGACTGCTGTGGTCTCTTCCTCACTGAGGTTCGGGTTAATGATATACATCAGTTCGTACTTTTCTGTGGCCTTTGCCATTTGTGCACCTCCTTTTGGACTAATGGCCCTTTACCTTTAATAAAGAGCAAGGATAGCCTGCCTAATATGGCAAGCTATCCTATTATATACAATAATTTGAGAATGTCAAGTTATCAAAGCTCAAAAAGTGACTATTTGAGGCCAATGGTGATGATTGCCATCGTATAGACTTCATCGGCGTTGCAGCCGCGGGAGAGATCGTTGATGGGGGCGTTCAGACCCTGCAGAATGGGGCCGTATGCTTCAAAGCCGCCGAGACGCTGGGCGATTTTGTAGCCTATGTTGCCGGCTTCGATGTTTGGGAAGATGAAGGTGTTTGCCTGACCGGCGACGGGAGAGCCCTTGCACTTCTGCGCGGCCACGACAGGTGATACTGCCGCATCGAACTGGAGTTCGCCGTCTATAGCGAGGTCGGGAGCCAGCTCTTTGGCCCTCTCTGTGGCGTCGTGGCTGAGCTGGACAGTGCCGCCTTTGCCGGAGCCCTTGGTGGAGAAACTAAGAACTGCAACCTTTGGGTCAATGCCAAAGAACTTTGCGGTGCGGGCGGTCTCAACCGCGACCTCTGCCAGCTTGTCGCTGCCCTTGAGGGTCACGTTGCCTTCCTTGTCCTTTGAATCGGGATAGTCAATGTTGATTGCGCAGTCGCCCATTGCTATGCGTTCGTTGCCGCGGACGAGAATAAAGCTGGAGCTTACGAGGTGGGCGCCGGGCTTGGTCTTGACAATCTGGAGTGCGGGACGAACGGTGTCAGCGGTTGAGTAGGTAGCCCCGCCGAGCAGGCCGTCTGCCTTGCCCATTTTAACTAGCATCGTACCGAAATAGTTGCCTTTTTTGAGGAGTTCGCGGCATTCGTCCTCTGTCATCTTGCCCTTGCGGAGTTCGACCATCTTTGTAACCATTTCATCAAATTCCGGGTAATTAAAAGGATCTAAAACTTCAGCTTTGCTGATATCGAAGCCGCCGGCTTTGGCCGCTTCATTGATTTTGTCCGGATTGCCGCAGAGTATAACATCCATAATATCGTCCTTTATAAGACGTGCGGAAGCCTCAAGGATGCGGGGGTCCTCTCCCTCGGTAAAGACGATCCTTCTGCGGTCGTTTTTAAGTACTTTGAGAATTTCTGTGAGCATATTAAGTTCCTCCAATGAATTTAAAACTTGTAACATTATACACCTATCGTAGGAAATTACAAAGGGAAATTGTATGATTCTGTCATATTCCCTGTTAATTCGTCTTTTCAACGGCATACGCTTGTATTTTTAGTGTAAAACTGCTATAATATCTGAAAATTCTGGTACAAAGGGGAAGCATAGAATGCCGGAGGAATGGTACGATAAAGCCCGCTTTTACAGACGTTTTTGCTTCAGATTCGGTGATTGCGACCAAAACAAGACCGCCAGTCTTTTCGCAATAATGAAACTGTTCAGCGAAATGGCGGGCGAGGACTACGAGGGGAGAGGGCTTGGACACACGGTGCTGTGGGAGAACGGGCAGGCTTTTCTGCTGTCGCGCATGTCTCTGCGCTTTCACCGGACGCCGCGTTACGGAGAGCGGACAGTTGCAGTGACATGGGAGCGTTTTGCCAAGGGAGTATTCTTCTACCGAGATTATGAGATCAGAAGCGAGAGCGGTGAGCTTCTTGTCTCGGGAACCAGTCTGTGGTTTATAGTAAATCCCCTGTCACGAGAGGTGCTGCGCCCCGATATGCTTATGGGCGGGGTCCTTACAGGCGACCCCAGCGCGGCAGAATGTGCCCCGTGTAAAAAGGTACGCAGGAATGATTCTCTGCCTCTGCTGGGCCTGAGGGAGATTTGTTTTTCCGATATTGATGCAAACGGGCATGTCAACAACGCTGTATACGGGAAAATAGCCGACGATTTCCTACCTGACGAGTACAGAA
>JAAYCC010000079.1 GCA_012729875.1 Clostridiales bacterium
ATATACCTGCTGCCGTCTGCGGTTGAAGGCTTTGGCTTCTGCGGCAGTATTACGCCCAAAGAGGTTGAGCTGTCTGTCCAGGACAATCCCGGGGCTCCTGTTATCCTTACAAGCCCGGGCTATGAGGGCGTCATCTCAAATATCCCCGAAATCGCAGTGATATGCCACATGTACGGTTCTCCTCTCATTGTGGATGAGGCCCACGGTGCGCACCTTGACCTTTCGCGCAGCTTCACCGGCGGCGCTGTAAAGGCGGGTGCGGACATTGTAATCCACAGTCTGCACAAGACGCTAACGGGACTGACCCAGACCGGGCTGCTGCATGTGGGGGGGATGATCCCCGCCGAGAGCGTCGCGCGGGAGCTTGCGGTTTTTGAAAGCAGCAGCCCGTCCTATCTTCTGATGGCGTCCATTGATGGGACTGCCCATTTGATCTCCGAGAGGGGCCGGGAGCTGTTCAAGGCCTGGGCGGACAGGCTCGACCGCTTTGACAATCGTGTGGGCGAGCTTTGCGCGCTGCGGCTCCCCGGGCACGGCGAGCTTTTCGACTGCCAGTTCGACAGGCACATGGCCGGTTTCGCGCGCCGCGGAGTTCAGGGAGAAGAGGTCTACGACTTTGACAGAAGCAAGATAGTCATATCCTGTGAGGGAACGGACACCACGGGTGTCGCGCTGATGCAGGCTCTGCGCTCAAGATTCGGGATAGAATGCGAGATGGCTACAGGAGGCTATGTCGTTGCAATGACGGGCCTTTTGGACGAGTCTTCGAATATGGAAAGGCTTTCGGATGCCATCCGCACACTCGATGGCGAAACCCACAGAACCTTACCGCGCGTGCCGTTTTCACTTCCGAGGATACCGCCGCGGAGAATGAGCGTCCCGGCGGCGCGAGCAGAGCCTTCGGAGACCTGCTTTTTGAAGGATTCCAAAGGCCGGATAGCTGCCGAATATGTTTGGGCATACCCTCCGGGCATACCTATGGTAGTACCCGGCGAGGAGATAACGGACGAACTTATAAGCAGCTTCATCATACAGAGAGAGGCCGGCGCCACCCTGCAGAGCACATTCGGGGGAATGCCAAAGAGGATAACGGTCATAAAATAAGCGGACACTTGACAATCGGAGTAAAAAAATATATATTTATCACATAGAAAATACGCGGTGCGTGAGCGCCGTTTCCTTAAAGGAGCTTTTACCATGAAAAGGATCAAAACTTTGAGTACCCGCAACCTCAAGAACTCTCTCAAAACCGGCGGCTGCGGCGAGTGCCAGACCTCTTGCCAGTCCGCCTGCAAGACCTCCTGCGGCGTTGCAAATCAGCAGTGCGAGAAGTGCAAGTAAGCTGTAATCTTTAAGAACAAATGCTGTTCGGCGGTTCTTGCCGGACAGCATTTTTCGTGCAGAGGTAGATTATGATACATCAATATAAACTTAACGGATACAACATAGTGCTGGATGTGTTCTCCGGCGCGGTACACAGTGTGGACGATCTCGCTTATGATATAATTGCCATGTTCGAGGGAAGCACCGAGGACGAGATCGTGGAAACTATGCTGGGGAAATACGCATACGATACTGAAATCGACCGGAGCGAGATCCTGGACTGCATCGCCGACGTGCGTGAGCTGAAGGAGTCCGGCCAGCTCTTTACCGAGGACGAGTACGAGCGCCACGCCTGCGACTTCAAGAACAAAAGCTGCGCCGTAAAGGCACTGTGCCTGCACGTTGCGCATACCTGCAATCTGAGCTGCGAATACTGCTTTGCTGCACAGGGAAAGTACCACGGCGAGCGGGCGATAATGAGCTTTGAAACGGGTAAGCAGGCGCTGGAATTTCTTATAGCCAATTCCGGAAATCAGCATTATCTCGAGGTGGACTTCTTCGGCGGCGAGCCTCTGATGAACTGGGATGTCGTCAAGCAGCTTGTCGCCTATGCGCGCTCACGAGAGGCGGAGACGGGAAAGCGCTTCCGCTTCACACTGACCACGAACGGGGTTCTGGTGGACGACGATGTGATTGAGTTTGCCAACCGTGAGATGAACAATGTTGTCATGAGCCTTGACGGCAGACCCGAGATACACGACGCCCTGCGTAAAACTCCAAACGGCAAGGGCAGCTATGACATTATCGTTCCGAAGTTCCAAAAATTTGCAAAGGCCCGCGGAGATCGAGAGTACTACGTCCGCGGGACATACACACATAGAAACGTCGAGTTTACAGAGGACATCTTCCACATGGCGGACCTCGGCTTTACAGAGCTGTCGATGGAGCCTGTCGTCTGCGCTCCGGATGATCCCTATGCCCTGACGGAGGACGATCTGCCCATACTTTTCGAGCAGTATGAGATACTCGCCGAGGAGATGATAAAGCGCAAAAAGGAGGGCAGAGGCTTCACCTTCTACCACTATATGATAGACCTTGAGAGCGGTCCCTGCATATATAAACGCATCTCCGGCTGCGGCAGCGGGACAGAGTATCTAGCCGTAACTCCTTGGGGCGAGCTGTACCCCTGCCACCAGTTTGTGGGAGATCCCAAATACAGTATGGGCAATGTCTGGGACGGTGTGATAAACATCGGGCTGCGTGATAAGTTTAAGCGCTGCAACGCCTATGCCAGACCGGACTGTGCCGAGTGCTGGGCAAAGCTCTACTGTTCTGGCGGCTGTGCCGCAAACGCGTACCATGCAACAGGTGACATCACCGGCACCTACGAGTACGGCTGCGAGCTCTTCCGCAAGCGCATGGAGTGCGCAATAATGATAAAGGTCGCCGAAAGCGAGGAGTAGTCCTACCGCTGTAGTACGTTTTTTAATGCCGGCATGTGAAGACCATTCTGTTTTGACGGGAAATAAATACCGGTTTAACAATATAATAAAAAAGGACAGCAATTGCTGTCCTTTTTTTATAAACAGATGAGATTATTCCTCGTACATTGCGATACGGGATTTAACGCCGAACTCTTTGCAGGTGGGACGGAAGGTCTGGAAAAGCTCTGTTTCGGAGTGAGCGGAGAGATCCTCCATGGTTTCCCACTTTTCGATGAGCATCATTTTCTTGGGATCCTCAGCGCTGATGTAAAAATCATAGCCTTGGTTTCCGTGGTCGGCGCGGGAGCCGGAGACAAGCCCTCTGTCGCAAAGGACCTTGTAAAAGTCCTTCATATCGGTGGTTTCACTGAAGAAGCTGCAGTTGATAACGATCATTGATTATTCCTCCATAAATTTGCCGTGGTGGCTTATTAAGCACATGCTAACACAAAAAATATGGAAATGCAATTACGTTTTCATCAAATCCTGTCACAGATGGCCTTCCCCATTTCACGGCAGCCCAGACGGGTTTTTCCTGCGCTCATTGTGTCTGCGGTGCGGAAACCGTCTCTTAGCACCGCAGAGACTGCGTTTTCGACTGCGTCGGCCTCCGCCGCCATGTCAAAGGAATAGCGCAGCATCATTGCCGCGGCAAGTATAAGACCGGTGGGGTTGGCTGTGTTTTGCCCCGCTATATCCGGGGCCGAGCCGTGTATGGGCTCGTAGAGTCCGCGTGTACCGTCGCCCAGACCGCTGGAGGGTATCATGCCGATGCTGCCGGTGATCATGCTCGCCTCGTCGGAGAGGATATCCCCAAAGAGGTTTTCAGTGACGATAACATCGAACTGGGACGGGTCTTTAACTATCTGCATAGCGCAGTTGTCGACATACATGTGCGAAAGTGTCACATCAGGATACTCTCTGCCGACTTCCGTGACAACACGCCGCCAAAGCTTGGAGGAGTCCAGCACATTGGCCTTGTCGACCGAGCAGAGCTTTTTGCGGCGCTTCCGCGCTGTCTGGAACGCGACATGGGCTATGCGCCTTATCTCGTGTTCGGAGTAGGCCATTATGTCGGAGGCATAGTCCTCGCCGTTTTTTCTTTCGGTTTTGTGCTCACCGAAGTATGCGCCGCCTATGAGCTCCCGTACGACAACGAAGTCTATGCCCCGCTCCGCGATCTCGGGGCGCAGTGGCGACGCGTCACGCAGCTCGTCAAATATTTTTGCCGGACGGATATTTGAGTACAGCCCCATTCCGGAGCGCAGGCGCAGAAGTCCGCGCTCCGGCCGCCTGTCTTTGGGTACATCGTCCCACTTTGGTCCGCCTACGGCCGACAGCAGCACGCTGTCTGCCGTAAGACAGGTGTCCAGCGTGGAGGAGGGCAGAGGGTCGCCAAATTTGTCTATGGCCTCTCCCCCCATTGGAGCATCCATATATTCAAAGCCGTGTCCGAATCTTTCTGCTACCCTGTCCAGTACGGCGATGGCCTGCTCCATGATTTCGGGACCTATGCAGTCTCCGCGAATTATCGCAATGCTTTTGTGCATTTTCTGCCCCCCTTTATCGACGCCATCAGCCCGCCCTTTTCTATCATATCCTTGATGAATGCAGGAAAGGGCTGCGCCTGATATTTTTCGTCTCTTGTGACATTTTTTATAATTCCCGTATCAAAGTCTATGCTCACCTCGTCGCCCTCCCCTATGCTGCGGGCTGCTTCGGGGCACTCAAGTATCGCAAGGCCGATGTTTATGGCGTTACGGTAGAAGATCCGGGCAAAGTTCTCTGCAATGACGCAGGAGATACCGCTGGCCTTTATCGCTATGGGCGCGTGCTCACGCGATGAGCCGCAGCCAAAATTTGCTCCCGCGACCATTATGTCCCCCGGCTTGACGCGGGAGACAAAGCTCTTGTCAATGTCCTCCATGCAATGCGAGGCCAGCTCGATGTGGCTCTGAGTGGCGAGGTAACGGGCGGGTATGATCACGTCCGTATCCACGTTGTTGCCGTATTTTATCGCTGTTCCCTCTGCTCTCATGCTGAAACGACCTCCCCCGGGTGAGAAATATGTCCCGTTATCGCGCTTGCCGCGGCGACTGCGGGAGAGGCGAGGTAGACCTCGCTCTCCGTGTGTCCCATACGACCGACGAAGTTTCGGTTTGTCGTGGAGACTGCGCGCTCGCCGGCGGCGAGTATGCCCATGTGTCCCCCCAGACAGGGACCGCAGGTCGGAGTCGAGACTATGCAGCCCGCATCCATAAAAATCCTGACGTAGCCCCGATCGACGCACTGCATATAGATCTTGGGTGTAGCGGGTATGACTATGCCTCGCAGTCCGCTTTTTATGTGTCTGCCCCTGAGGATCTCAGCGGCGACAGCCATGTCCTCTATATTGCCGTTGGTGCACGAGCCGATGACCACCTGGTCAATTTCTATATTGCCGCCCTCGGTGGCCGGATGGGTGTTGCTCGGCAGATGTGGCCAGGAGACCGTACAGGGGATTTCGGAGAGGTCAAGGTCTATAATTCTGACGTATTCGGCGCCGGGGTCAGCCTCATATGACTCAAAACTGCGGTCGCAGCGTTCCTGCATATACCTGAGGGTAATATCGTCAACGGCGAATATTCCGTTCTTTGCACCGGCTTCGATAGCCATGTTGGATATTGTAAGCCTGTCGGCCATTGACAGGTCGGCAAGACCGTCACCGGAGAACTCGAGGGATTTGTACAGCGCCCCGTCAACGCCTATCATACCGATGAGATGCAGTATGATGTCCTTGCCGGACACCCACCTCTGCTTTTTGCCTATGAGGTTGACCTTGATGGCTTCCGGGACCTTGAACCATGTCTCCCCTGTCGCCATAGCTGCGGCCATGTCGGTTGAGCCGACGCCGGTCGAGAACGCGCCCAGAGCGCCGTAGGTACAGGTATGGCTGTCAGCGCCGATGGCGGCCTCGCCCGGGGCTATCAGGCCCTTTTCCGGAATAAGCGCGTGCTCTATGCCCATCTCTCCCACGTCGTAGAAATTTTCGATACCGAAGCGCTTGGAGAAAGTCCGGCATTTTTTGCAGCTCTCGGCGGACTTTATGTCCTTGTTGGGGGCAAAGTGGTCCATTACGAGAGCTATACGGGCGGTTCTGTCCACATCCTCAAAGCCAGCCTTTTCGAACTCGTTTATCGCGACGGGCCCGGTTATGTCGTTGGCCAAAACCAAATCCAGCTTCGCCTTTATAAGCTGACCTGCCGCCACCGAGGGCAATCCCGCATGAGACGCGAGGATTTTTTGAGTCATTGTCATTCCCATTTTATATTTCCTTTCAACGGAGCGTTTCACTATGCCGTCAAAACGGCGATTTCAACCGTCTGAAAGCGGATTATATTACCGCGGCAATTTTGTTTATACCGTTTACATACGCCAGAATCGACGCCTCAATGACGTCGGTGGACAGACCGCGGCC
>JAAYCC010000080.1 GCA_012729875.1 Clostridiales bacterium
GAGGATGGGGTCGGCAGACTGTATCCATGTCAAGTGAGCTATATATATCTGGAAGGCGAGGAAGGTTATCAAACTTTCAGCCGAGGATCAGATGAAAACCAACTTATTATGGAATCGGGCTGTTATAACCTTGCGGAGAAGCTTGGAGGTGAAACTTTTATAGATGACGATTGGATAATAAAGAAAAACCCGGAGCTTATAGTAAAAATCGTTTCCTCGGATGTCCTTGGGAAAAATGTAGAAAGCACCGAGACGGCAATGGAGGTTTGCAGTTCTATCCGTACCCGCCCTGGCTGGGATACAACGAGAGCGGTGGTAAATGGCAATATACTGATACTTTCAAAAGAGCTGATGAACTTTGACGAAGGCAAGCTGGCTGCAAAACTGTATATTTCCAGCACATTATATCCATCGCTGTTTTCAAGCCTGGATCTTAGTGCTATGTGCCACGAACTGCTGGGCGAGGGCGGGATATACGCATATTGCAGCAGCTGATTTGTACTACAGGTGTTAAAAAATCCGGAAAATGCCGTAGGTTTTCAGGGTAGTCGAGAAACCCGGCAGTTGCGGGAGAGCCCTATTAAAACATAGAGAAAACAAAAAAATAGAAAATTATATTATTTGGAGGAATACACTATGAAAAAACGCTTTATAACCCTGGCACTGGCTCTATGCCTGCTTATGTCACTGCTCCCAAGTGTGGCACTGGCTGATAACGAGTATTCAGGCAAAACAGTCATTCTATACACTTCAAACGTTCGCGGCAATATTGATAAATACCTTCAGGTATCCGCCGCTAAGGAAGCCTATAAGACTGCCGGCGCAGACGTTATCCTTGTGGACAGCGGCAATTTTCTGCAGGGAACCAAGTACTCCGCATACCGAAACGGCAAAAACATTATTCCGCTGCTTGACACAGTCGGTTATGACGCTGTAGCCATCGGAACCCACGAGTTTGACTTTCACGATGGCAGCATAGGCGCAAGCGCCCATGCAAGCGAGGGTGAGAACGCTTACCAAAAATGTGACAGTATCGGCCAGATGCTGAATAAACCGTCGTCTGTCAAGGCGGTCTCCAATATGAGCGGGAATAATGATGTTTTCCCATCCGGAAGCTACAGTGCGGGTGTCGTCATACAGCATGGCGAAGGTCTCAAGATTGGCGTATACGGACTTACCGATCCGAATACTGCGACTATGATCAACGAAAATTACGTCGATGGGATTTCATTCTCTTCCAATGCGAATGTGCCGGAGGGACTTGCCGGCGCGAATATCGTTGTGTGCCTGTCCAATGCAGGGGTAGGTACTGCTATAGAGGGCAACAAAGTTGTCATTGACGCCGGAGCCAACGACGGATTCCGCTGTGGGGCATACATAGTTGACAACAATACAAAGACTATAGAGGCAAGTAATTCTATTCCCACGGGGACCGCGGCTTCTGCGGTCCAGACAGCTGTTAATAATGCAAAGTCTGAGGCTGAAACAGCGTATGTCTCAAGGGTTGCCGCTTCTACCGTTGTAATGCAGGGCACAAACGCAGCGAACCGCACCGGCGAGACGAACATCGGCGATCTGGTTACCGATGCTCTCCTCTGGTACGCACAGGAAGGGAAACTTCAAAACAAGATTGAAGACCCTTATTATACTGAATCTGTTCTCGCATCCAGCAACGGCGGCATTTTGGTACCCGACGACCATATTGTTGCGCTCTGGAACGGTGGGAACCTCCGCGGCTATATGTATGAAGGCGACGTCACCGTTACAGACCTGAGAAGAATATTGCCCTATCCCAACACGGTTTCCGTGGTCTACATGACAGGCTCCCAGCTTCTGGAACAGCTTGAGGCCTGTTCAGAAGGGCTTCCATACTCAAGCTCAACATATGGGCTGTGCGCATCCTTCATGCAGGCAGCAGGCATCGACTATACGGTCAATACAGGCGCAGAGATTGACGGAACCGGAACGAAATACGGTTCTGCGGCCTTTGGCACCTCATATGAAATGATCAATACCGTTCAGCGTGTTACGATCAACAACATCAATGGTAAGACATTTTGCCCTGCAGATCTCTATGCCGTTATCACGCACGATAAAAACGTTGAATACGGGATGGACGCGAGCTATGTTATGAAAGCTATCCGGCACGGAGCCAATTCTGTCCCGGACTATAAAGGTGAAATTGACAAAACACAGACGGATAAAACCGTGGTTACTTCCTACGACTGCTACAATGTGGTCATGGACTATATTATGTGTCAGCTCGGCGGAAAGCTTGGCAATACTTATGCAGCGGCTGACAGCAGGATTCATCTAACCTCAGTTCCAGCAGATCCCACAAATCCGACGAAGCCCACGGA
>JAAYCC010000081.1 GCA_012729875.1 Clostridiales bacterium
AAGTAAATTGCTTTCTCGGATAGAACATAAATATTGCCGTTTTCGCTGCAGCCCATTTCAAAGCAGAGTTCGGCGGGTATTGGCGCTGATGAGTACTCGTCCTCATCGGTGAGCCTGAAGAAGTGAAGAACACTGCCGGACTCTCCGACGCAGAGCACAGCGAGACGTTTGTTGTCCGGAGTGACAACAGCGTCCAGCGCATATCCCGACCCTGCGTACCACTTGTATATTGGTTCGCCGGAGCTGTCATAGACAGTGACGCAGCCCTTAAAGCCCGACTCCTCGGTCGTTACGGCAAAGTAACCCGCAGAGTTGACATTTACTGCGATTATCGGGCTTTCGGTGTCCATCTCCGCGTATTCCTCCGGGCCGAACAACACACGCAGCGCGGTTCCCCCCACGTCGTAGAAGACACAGGTGTCGCCTCCTGCAGAGACGCAGGGTATATCCATTGAAAAAACCTGACGTGAGATCGTCTTACCGTCATTGTCCAGAAGCTGCAGCCCCGATGAGGATGCAATGGCAAGGCACTTTCCCATGAGAGCAAAGGACTGGTTAGAGCCATTTTCGTATGTAAAAGGCTCGCTGTCCGATATGCCGCTGTCTTCGTCATATTTGCCCGGAGAGCCGAATATTTCTTCCCGGTAGAGAAAAACCAGCAGCGCGGCGAGTATCAACAGCAGGGTAACGGCGGCAATGGTATTTTTTTTTCCTAGCTTTGGTCTGTTACGTCGTTTTGTCTGCGCCATATCCGCTCACTTTCTTCGCTATAACCGCAACGCAGAAATCTATTTTGTTATTATAGCACATCTTTTTGGAAAAAACAGATGTTTTAAAACGATTTGTGCTAACGGGACATCATTTCGCCCACAACGCCGTCGTACCAGACACGGGACATATATAGTCCCTGAGGCGGCATGGTCGGCCCTGCCAGGCGTCTGTCGCCGGTCTCAAGCAGGGCGGGGATATCGTCGGGCCTGAGCTTTCCCAGCCCGCAGTAGACAATAGTTCCCATAATGGCGCGCACCATGTTATACAGAAAACCATCTGCACATACGGACATGGTGATCAAGTTGTCTTCACGTGTGAGACCGCACCAGTATACGGTGCGTACTGTGGATTTTGTCTCGGTGCCGAGACTTCGGACAGCGGCGAAATCATGGGTTCCGACAAACGCAGCGGCCGCCTTCCTCATATTTTCGAATTCCAGAGGAGAGGGGAAAAAACAGGCCCGATTGTGAAGAAAAGGGTCTTTTATACGGGTGTTGCAGAGCTTATAGATGTATTCCTTTTTCTCACAGGAGAGTATGGCGTTGAAGTTGTCCGGAGCTTCAGACGCATCCGATACTGAGATGTCGGGAGGAAGATGGGTGTTTACTGCCAGTGGGAAGCGCTCCGTCGGTATACGGCAGTCGGTTCTGAAGCTGGCACAGTAACGCAGAGCGTGCACACCTGCGTCCGTCCTGCCGCAGCCTGTGACCTTGACGGGGTGCCCGCATATTTCGGACAGCGCTTTTTCCAGCGTCGCCGCTACGGAGACTTCATTTTTCTGTACCTGCCATCCGTGATAGGCGGTGCCGTCGTATGAGAGCCGAAGGGCGATGTTCCTCATAGTCCGAACCTCGCAAGTGTGATTATTGCGGCCAGCAGAAATACGGAAAAGGACATTACAATACCGTCCGCCGCCGCGAGCCTGAGCTTTTTCATACGTGTGCGTCCCTCGCCGCCGTGATAGCAGCGGGCCTCCATCGCTGTGGCCAGCTCGTCCGCACGGCGGAAGGAGCTGACAAAAAGGGGTATGAGCAGAGGGAGAAGCGCTTTGGCGCGGTCGGTGAGTTTTCCGGTCTCGAAATCTGCACCGCGCGCCTTCTGGGCGTTCATGATTTTGTCTGCCTCCTCGATTAGTGTGGGGATAAAGCGCAGGGCGATGCTCATCATCATTGAAAACTCATGTACAGGCACTTTGAGCTTTTTAAGCGGATTGAGCAGAAGTTCCAGACCGTCGGTCAGCGCCATGGGCGTTGTCGTATAGGTGACGAGAAAGGTCGAGAGAATGAGCATCGTTATTCGCAGGAGCATATATCCGGCCTTGATAAGACCGGCGTCGGTGGCTGTAAATATCCAAAAGCTGAACAGCTGCCTGCCTTCCCCATTGTAGAAAATATTTATGACCGCTGTGAAAATGATGATTATTGTCAGGGGCTTCAGCCCCCTTAACATGGATGCGAGAGGTATTTTTGAAATGGCGATGGAGATTAACAAAATGAGCAGCAGCGAGCCGTAGGAGACCCATGTCTTCGCAACGAAAAGCGCAATGATGTATACCGTCACGAAAAGTATCTTTGTGCGGGGGTCAAGACGGTGGATAAGGGTATCTCCGGGAAAATACTGGCCAAGAGTTACATCTTTCAGCACGGCGCTGCACCACCCTTCAGTTTCAATATCGCGTCGTGAAGCTGCTCGACACAGTAGCAGCATTCGGGCACATCTACACCCAGCTCACGCAGGTGAAGCGCGATATCCGTGACTGCGGGAATGTCCAGTCCTATCCTGCGAAGCTCCTCCGCGCGGGAGAAGACATCTGCGGGAGTTCCGTCCATTGCGATCGTACCTCTGTCAAAAACCACGAGCCTCTCGGCTATGCGGGCCACATCCTCCATACTGTGGGAGACTAGTATTATAGTGGCGCCGGTGGCCTCGCGGTAACGGCAGATATTGTTGAGTATGGCGGCGCAGCCCTCGGGGTCGAGTCCCGCAGTGGGCTCGTCCAGAATGAGGATTTTCGGGCGCATGGCGATAACCCCGGCTATGGCAACGCGGCGCTTCTGACCGCCTGACAGCTCAAAGGGAGATTTGTCGAAAATACTTTCAGGCACACCGACAAAGCCCGCCGCCTCGCGGACGCGCTCGTCAGTTTCAACAGTTGAGAGCTTCATGTTGCGTGGGCCGAAAGCTATATCCTTGTAGACGTTTTCCTCAAATAGCTGGTATTCGGGGTACTGGAACACCAGACCGACTTTGAAGCGTATGTCGTGTCTGAAAGCCTTTGAGGAGTTCACGTCTCTGCCGTCAAAGCAGACCTTTCCGCTTGTGGGTGCGAGAAGTCCGTTGAGGTGCTGGACGAAGGTCGATTTGCCGCTGCCTGTGTGCCCGATAAGACCGACGAATTCCCCTTGGTCGATCTCGATATTTATGTTGTTGATGGCCACGCTCTCAAAGGGGGTGGAGGTGCTGTAAATGTGGGTCAGTGCCTCGGTTCTGATAGTTGACATCTTAAGTTCCTTTTCGCCTGACAGCTCAAAGCCGCTTGTTTTTAAGAGCAAAGGCGATCTCCTTCGCACAGTCCGATACTGTGAGCGCACCGTAGCCCAGTTCAAAGCCAGACGCGTTCAGCCGATATATCAGTTCTGTTGTGTCGGGAACCGTCAGCCCCAGCTTTTTTAGACACTCCACACCTGCGAAGATGTTCTGCGGCTCGCCTTCACATACGACCTTGCCGCCTTCCATTACAAACACCCTGTCCGTGCCTGTCGCCTCTGACATGTGGTGGGTTATTAAAATGACGGTTATGCCGTTTTCACGGCACAGACGCGTGACTGTATCGATTACCTCACGCCGCCCCTGCGGGTCTAGCATCGCGGTGGGCTCGTCCAGCACGATGCAGCGCGGTTTCATGGCGATGACTCCCGCGATTGCGACGCGCTGCTTCTGCCCTCCGGACAGAAGGTGGGGCGAGTGCCTGCGGTATTCGTACATATCCACGAGCTTCAGGGCCTCGTCGACACGGCGGCGTATCTCATCCGAGGGTATACCGAGGTTTTCGGGTGCGAAGGCCACATCGTCCTCCACGACGGAGGCGACTATCTGGTTGTCGGGGTTCTGAAAGACCATACCCACGGTGCGGCGGATCTCAAGAAGCTTTGACTCGTCCTTTGTGTCCATGCCACAGACTGTAACGCTTCCGCTCTGCGGCAGGAGTATCCCGTTGAAGTGTTTGGCAAGCGTGGACTTTCCGGAGCCGTTGCGGCCGAGAATGGCCACAAAGCTCCCCTCGTGAATATCCAGAGTTGTACCGTCCAGAGCCGGGGGCAGCTCCTCCTCGCCTTCATAGCGGAAGAGCAAGTCTTTTACTCTGATGAAAGGTTCCATAACACATCTCATTTCATGCTTCCCAGCGGCAGGTGGAGCCGCAGGGGAGGATAAGCCCGCTCTCGGTCACGGGCAGTCCCAGCTCACGGCTCTCTGAGCTGCCGCCGAATCTCCGCCCGAAGACGGACTGACAGATATAGGTGAGCACCGAGGGCGAGAGCCCTGTGGTGTATGAATTTATGATAACAAAGAGCGGGTCGTCGGACAGAACGCCGGAGCACAGCGATACAAAGTCCCAGAGATTGTCCTCCAGCTTCCAGACTTCCCCGCCCGGACCGCGGCCGTAGGAGGGCGGATCCATTATGACTGCGTCGTACTTCCTGCCGCGGCGTATCTCGCGCTCGACGAATCTGCCGCAGTCGTCCACTATCCAGCGGACAGGAGCGTCTTCAAGACCGCTGGAGCGGGCGTTCTCCCTGGCCCAGGCGACCATTCCCTTAGCTGCGTCAACATGGCAGACGCTTGCCCCGGCCTTTGCGCAGGCAACAGTGGCCCCGCCGGTATATGCAAAAAGGTTCAGGACGCTGACGGGTCTGCCTGCGTTTTTGATCTTGTTCATGGCATAGTCCCAATTGACGGCCTGTTCCGGGAAAATACCGGTATGCTTAAAATTCATCGGCTTTACGTTGAAGGTGAGCTCGCCGTAGTTTATCTGCCAGCTCTCGGGCAGCCTGCTTTTTTCCCAGCGGCCGCCGCCGGTTTCACTGCGGCTGTATCTGGCGGAGGGCCTTTCCCAGAGCTTGTTTTTGCGCGCCG
Source organism: Clostridiales bacterium (assembly GCA_012729875.1). Lineage (GTDB taxonomy): Bacteria > Bacillota > Clostridia > Oscillospirales > Oscillospiraceae > UBA2658. The sequence goes on from JAAYCC010000081.1 coordinate 4,906, forward strand.
TTTTCCAGATGACCTGGGGATCGGGGCGCACGAGGATTTGGCTGCCCCAGCGCTCGAGCTTTTCTCCGTCCGCGCAGTCGATAAGTTCATAGTCCTTCCATTTGTCAGATACCCACATATACTAACCTCTAAACACTATAATGTCGAATATATATTATACTACATCAGTTTTTGGCGGTCAATCGCTTTCGCCCCGGGCCGCCGACAGAGCAAAAATATATATATTATATCAAAGTAATTACAAAAAGTAAAATTGTCGGATTACCGGAAAAAAAGTCGAAAATGGGCTTGCATAATCAGGGGCTATTCTCTATAATTAAAGAGAAGTCTGTTAACATAATATACCGATTTTTCTCAGGAGCATGCTGATACTATGACCCCTTTAAAGAATAAAAAATCTTTTCGCAGCTTAATTTTTTTTGCACTGATTGCGGTAGCAGGCCTGTTGCTGGCTCTATGCTTACCCACAAGCGATGCAGATCCGGCAGGTCCGACGGCTTCCGATATTCTGCAGTCGCCGGAACCGGATCTGCCGCCTTCGCCTCAGGACAGTTACACGGGGCCGGATGTGCCCGAGCTTGAGCCTGTGGACGATGAATTCTTTTCCGACGCTGCTTTTATGGGAAACTCCCTTGTGGACGGATTTAAGCTCTTTTCCGGACTTACTGTCTGCGACTATTATACAGCCACTAGTATGACCGTTTTGGGTGCGACAGGCAACAGTTGTATAACCCTAGACGATGGTACGAGCGGCACCATGATGGACGGCCTGACCCAGAAGCCATACGGCAAGATATATATACTGCTAGGTATAAACGAAATAGGCGGTGACGTCGATACTTTCGGGCAGATGTACGCAGATATGCTGGACACCATTATTGCCGCACAGCCTGAATGCGATATTTATGTCATGGGGCTGACCCCAGTGAGCTATGAAAAATCCAGCAGCAGCGATACTTTTAATATGGAGCGCATAGCGCTGTACAATGAAAAGCTCCGCAGTATTGCGGCGGAAAAACGGTGCTATTATCTGGACCTCATATCCGCGCTCAGCGGAGAGGACGGGTATCTGCCGGCATCCGAGACCACGGACGGCGTCCATTTCACGGCAGG
>JAAYCC010000082.1 GCA_012729875.1 Clostridiales bacterium
CTCTCAAAAATGCTCTCCAGACTCAGCCCCTCGACATTTGTGAACTTTTTGAAAGACAGCGGCCTGCTCGGTTAATCACCACCCGGACACCGCCGTTTATGACACGGGCATCCTGTCCTCACAGACAGGATGCCCGTTTTGTGCTTATCTTGCAAAAACGGCGCTCTTACCTTGTAATTTTTGGATATGTTTTTTGTCAAAACAGCATGAAATCGGTTGCCAAGTCCGCCGCTTCGTGGTAATATTTTATACACCGCTGGAATACATTTGACTTTCACGGGGGGACACTCGTATGGAAACCAAAATTCAGCCAGAATACTACCTCGTAGAAGCAAAAATGCTTCCTGAGATCTTCATAAAAGTCGTCCAGGCTAAGGAGCTGCTCCAGACAGGCGAAGCGGCGACCGTTGGCGAGGCAGCAAACGCACTCGGCATAAGCCGCAGCGCATTCTATAAATATAAGGACTCGGTCACACCCTTCAAGGACATGAAAGGGGGACACATCATAACATTTAACATAACACTGCTTGACAAAAAAGGCGCGCTGTCCTCCGTACTCTCGGTATTTACGGATACAGGGGCCAACATTCTGACTATCAACCAGAGCATTCCGATAAACGGGACGGCGCTGGTAACAATATCGGCGGAAACCACGGAGATGCGTATCACCGTGGAGGAGCTTTTAAGTGAGCTTCAGTGCACTTTGGGGGTCAAAAAGGTCGATATCGCCGCCGGCTGACCCAGTTATCAAAGACCACAGGAGGAAAATATATGGTAAAAGTAGCTATCTGCGGATACGGCACGGTCGGCAGCGGCGTGGCGGACGTTATTTTTGAAAACTCCGACTCCATTGCCCGTAATGCGGCCGAGGAGATATCCGTCAAATATATTCTCGACAAGCGTGATTTTCACGGAGACCACTTTGAAAATCTCATCGTACACGACTTCTCAATTATCGAGAACGACCCGGAGGTCAGCGTCGTTGTGGAGACCATCGGCGGTGTGGGTATTGCATACGAATTTACAAAGCGCGCATTGCTTGCCGGAAAAAGCGTCGTCACCTCAAACAAGGAACTGGTGGCATCCCGCGGGCACGAGCTCATCGCTATTGCAAAACAGCGAAACCTCAACTATTTGTTTGAGGCGAGTGTTGGCGGCGGAATCCCCATAATTCGCCCCATAACCCAGTGTCTCGCAGCCAACAAGCTGGACGCTGTCTACGGGATATTGAACGGCACCACAAACTATATTCTCACCGAGATGATACAGAACGGGGCCACCTTTGAGGAGGCCCTCCATCAGGCTCAGGAAAACGGCTACGCCGAAGCCGATCCCACGGCGGACATTGAGGGCCACGATGCGGCGCGCAAGATCTGCATACTAGCCGATTTGTGCTTCGGCAGGCACGTCAACCCGGATGACATCAAGACTCAGGGTATCACCGGCGTAACGCTTGCAGACGTGGAATATGCAAAGCGCCTCAACTGCAAGATCAAGCTGCTCGGCCGCGCCGTTCGCACAGGCGCTGAAACCGCCACAGCATATGTCGCACCCCACCTTGTCAGCACTTCGAGTCTCCTCTCAAATGTGGACGGGGTAATGAACGGCATTGTTGTCCACGGCAACGCGCTGGGCAACGCCATGTTCTATGGTGCAGGAGCAGGTAAACTCCCCACCGCAAGCGCTGTCGTTGCGGATGTCATCGATGCAGTCAAGCACACCAAAGCGCGCAAATATCTCGATTGGGAAGACGCCCCCTCAGGTTACTTCACGGACAGCTCCTATCTCCCCTCCCGATGGTACTGCCGGGTGGAGACCTCTCTCCAGCAGATCGGTTGGGCCTTCGGCAAGGTCAATTTTGTCACATATCCCGGTGCTTCCGGCAGCGAATACGCTTTTGCCACCGACGAATACGACGAGGCTACCATGCTCAAGCTCACCGGAGGGATGACTGTCCGGTCCATGTTCAGAATTATTGATTGACGGCACATGTTCGTGCCTAATATAATGTAACGAAGTTCCAATAACGGAGGAAATACCAAATGCTTATCGTACAAAAATTCGGCGGCAGCTCTGTAGCTGATGCCGAGAAGGTCACGCGTGTGGCGGGCATCATTGCCGACACCTACTGTGACAACAACGATGTGGTGGTCGTTCTGTCCGCACAGGGCGACACCACAGACGAACTTCTTGAAAAAGCGGCGGAGATCAACCCCAAGCCCTCAAAACGCGAGTTGGATGTTCTTCTCTCCACCGGCGAACAGATTTCCGTGGCGCTGATGAGCATGGCTCTGGAAAAAATGGGGCTTCCCGTGGTATCGCTCACCGGCTGGCAGATCGAGATGAGCACCAACTTCGAATATGGCAACGCGAGAATACGCTCCGTGTCCACCGACCGCATCCGTCAGGAGCTCGACAAGCGCCGTATCGTCGTCATAACAGGCTTTCAGGGAATCTGCGGCACCGGTGACATCACAACACTGGGCAGAGGCGGGTCCGACACCTCAGCAGTTGCGATAGCCGCCTCGCTCCATGCGGACAAATGTCAGATATTCACCGATGTAGAGGGCGTTTTCACCGCAGACCCCCGCAAGGTCGAGGGCGCACGCAAGCTCGACGAGATAACATACGACGAGATGATGGAGCTTGCGTCTTTGGGCGCGCAGGTGCTCCACAACCGCTCCGTGGAAATGGCAAAGCGCTACGGTGTCAACCTGGAGGTGCTCTCCAGCTACGTAAGAAAACCGGGCACACAAGTTAAGGAGGTCGTGAAAAACGTGGAACAGATGAAAATAAGCGGAATAGCAAAAGATACAAACGTGGCACGGATAGCGGTTGTTGGCATCCCCGACCAGCCCGGCTATGCATTTAAGCTCTTCCGCGCGCTGGCAAACGCCAAAATCAACGTAGATATTATTCTTCAGTCTATCGACCGCGATGGACACAACGATATCAGCTTCACAGTTGCTGAAAATGAACTTGAAAAGGCTTTTGCAATCCTCCGGGAGCGCAAGGACGCACTCGGCTACCGCGATATCTACGCCGAAAAAAGCGTAGCCAAGATAAGCATTGTCGGCGCCGGAATGCTCTCCTCCTCCGGTATCGCGGCCATCATGTTCGAGGCTCTGAGCGATGCTAAGATCAACATACAGATGATCTCCACAAGCGAGATAAAGGTCTCTGTACTGATCGATGAAAAGGACACGGACAGAGCGGTACAGGTGATTCACAACAAGTTTTTCGGCTGACAATATACCATATAAAAACGGCGTGTGCGGTTTTCGCACACGCCGTTTTTATAGAAATGCACAGCTCTATACTAAACTAATTTCCGGGAGCTGTCGGAGCTTTAGGAAACGGGGTAATAATAGCGCCGCCCCTGTTTTCTCCGCCCGCTTCATCGTTGTTTTTTTGATCGGCTGAGGTACTGCTTCCGGGCTGCTCCTCGTCCAGCATCACATTTATATCCATATACTTGCCGTCCCGGTAGGCCTTCAGTATCACAGTGTCGCCGGCGCTGTAATTACGCTTTGCGTTAACAAGGTCGGAGGAGCTTTTTATCTCGGCATCGTTTAAGGCGGTAATGATGTCTCCGACTTTAAGTCCGGCCTTATCGCAGCAGCTGCCGTCTACGACATTGTAGACATAGGCGCCCTCGACCATATTGTAGTACTTTGCCGCGGCACTGTCGACGGTGTTGACTGTTATTCCGAAATATGCCTTTCCCGTGACATAGCCATTGTTCATAAGGTCGTCGATAATACTGACAACGTCGTCTATGGGAATTGCAAAGCCCAGGCCCTCGACCCCGGTGTCCTGATACTTGGCGGTGACGATACCGATTACCTGGCCTCTGTCGTTGTAGACGGGTCCGCCGGAATTCCCCTCGTTGACAGCAGCGTCGAACTGGAACATATTGTTAGTGCTTGTCGAGATAGGCTGTCCGTTTTCCGCACGCTCATAGGTGGTAATACTCCTATCCAGAGCGCTGACCATACCGCCGGTCATGGAAAAATTGAGTTCTCCCAGAGGATTTCCAATGGCATATACGGTTTCACCGACCTTCATA
>JAAYCC010000083.1 GCA_012729875.1 Clostridiales bacterium
TAGATCTTATAAAGCCTGACTGCGGCGACGGGGCGAACACCGTAGTTGCCAAGAAGCTCAAGTATACGTCTGACGATCAGCTGTCGTCTGAAAGCTGCCGAGATCTCCTTTGCCCTCCTGCGTCCTATGCCGCGTATTTCGGCAAGACGCTCCGGCTCGTTCTCAATAACATCCAAACTTCTGTCTCCGAACTGCGCCACAATGAGCGAAGCTGTAGCGGGGCCTATTCCCTTGAGCGCGCGGGATGAAAGATATTGAAAGATGGCGTCAGCTCCCACGGGAAGCAGGCGCTCCGCCCGCTGCGCCTTGAACTGCGGGCCGTGTGTGGGGTTGCTTACGAATTCGCCTGTCAGGATCATTTGCTCGCCCGCAGTCGTGCCGGGGAGACAGCCCACGGCCGTTATATCCCCGCCCTCCTGGGTTTCGAGCTTTATGACCGTATAGCCGTTTTCCTCATTTTGAAAAAGAACAGCCCTTACCGTTCCCGCTATTTGAATGTAGTCTGCTCTCTCATCCATCAAAACTACTCCGAGTTGTCTTTATTTCGGCATGAAATTATCTTCACACAGCTGTTCTCTCTTGAAAATATCTCGGCCATCTGTCTCTTTTCCTCGTCTAAGCCCTCGTCTAAAATGACAATATCAAAATTCTGCCCCAGACGGCTCCGCTTCCACAAAAGACAGCGCACGGTGTTTTCCAGCTCTGCCGCGCTTACTGTTCCCGTGAGTATGAAGCCGTCTCTTGTCGCTTCGGCACGCGCCGCCAGCCGCATAAGCAGCGCCTTTATGCTCCAGAGCAGAAGCATAAACGCCGCGGAGATAATTACAGCCGTAATGATCTGCAAAGTTTCCATATCACAGCCCCCCTTTACCGCATGATACGGGAGCCGAACATTTTTTGTTAATTGAGTACGCTTGAAAAGCCGTAAGTAATTCCGGTCACCAGGAAGCCGGCTATTATTACACCGAGAAAAATAGCGGGCATGGCGCTTTTAAGCCTGATATCCATCAGTGCGGCGACGAGCGCCCCTGTCCACGCTCCGGTTCCCGGCAACGGTATGGCAACCAGTATAGCGAGCCCGAGCAGCTGATATTTGCGCACGCTTTCCCACTTTCCCTCGGCGCGTGTTTCAAGCCTTGAGACAAAGGCCTCCAGCCTTGCGCTTTTGGCTCTGAGCCAAGCAAATATACGCCTTATGAATATTATAATAAACGGAACAGGCACCATATTGCCCAGCACTGCGGTTATCATGGATTGCCAGTGCCCAAGTCCCGCACCGACGCCTACAGGTATGGCTCCGCGAAGCTCGACGATCGGCAGCATGGACACCAAAAAGGTGAGCAGGTAACGACCAAACTCTGTCTGTGATAAAGATTCTACCATTCTTTTTCCTCCGTTAGTTGAGAACTTTTTTAAGAAATTGGCCGGTATAGCTTTCTTTGCACTCGGCACACTCTTCCGGCGTGCCCACAAAGACGAGACTGCCGCCCTCATCGCCGCCCTCGGGGCCAAGGTCGATTATATGATCTGCACATTTTATAACATCGAGGTTGTGCTCTATGACCACTACCGTGTTTCCGGCGTCGGCGAGCCTGTCCAGCATATCTATTAACTTTTTTACGTCGTCCGCATGCAGGCCTGTAGTAGGTTCGTCAAGGACATAGACCGTCGAGCCGGTGCTGCGCTTACAGAGCTCCGTAGCCAGCTTGATACGCTGCGCTTCACCGCCGGAGAGGGTTGTAGAGGACTGACCTAGACGGATATAACCCAGTCCGACCTCGTAAAGTGTCTGAAGCTGCTTTCGGATCTTCGGCAGATTCTCGAAAAATTCCAGAGCTTCCTCGACGGTCATATCCAGTACCTCGGAGATGTTCTTGCCTTTGTACCGAACTTCCAGAGTTTCGCGGTTGTACCGCTTGCCCTTGCAGACGTCGCAGGGTACATAAATATCGGGAAGAAAGTGCATCTCGATTTTTAGCAGGCCGTCGCCGGAGCATGCCTCGCA
>JAAYCC010000084.1 GCA_012729875.1 Clostridiales bacterium
ACTGCCGTCTGGTCGCGGACGCCGGTCGGGAGGTCGTCGCCTGGGCGGCGCTGAAACCCTTTTCCGACAAGGAGTGGTACAATGGAGTTGCGGAACTCAGCATCTTTGTAGACAACGACCACTCGGGCACCGATCTCGGCCAAGTGTTGCTGAACGCCCTTGTAAATGAGGCTGTCCAGATAGGTATCTGGTCGCTTCAGTCATCTATCCTTCAGGAAAATCAGGCCAGCATCGCCCTGCACGAGAGCTGCGGATTCCGCAGGGTCGGCTACCGTGAGCGTCTCGGCAAGGACCGCTTTGGCGTCTGGCGCAGCGTGGTAATCATGGAATACCGTATCCAGACCGACAAGGCCGGCGGCTGTGACTGCGATATGGTTAAAAATACGGGTTCTTGCAGTGTATAAACCAATAGAACAGAAAAGCGGGGCTGATTTTTGGACAGCCCCGCTTTTATTATTTTCACAGTACGCTCAAATATCTCTCCCCGGTATCCGGCAGCAGAACAACCACGGTCTTGCCTTCAAATGCCGGCCTTGCCGCGATTCTTGCGGCAGCTAAAGCCGCGGCACCTGAGGATATACCTACGAGCAGACCCTCCGTTCGCGCCAGTTCGTGTGTTGCGGCCTTGGCCTCCTCGCTGCCTATTTTTACGACCTCGTCATAGATATCCGTATCAAGTACGTCCGGAATAAAGCCCGCGCCTATCCCCTGAATCTTATGAGCTCCCGCACTCCCTCCGGAAAGCACCGCGGAATCGTCAGGCTCAACAGCAAATATCTTTACGGTCGATTTTTGCTCCTTAAGATATCTTCCTACGCCTGTTATCGTACCGCCGGTACCGACGCCGCTTACGAACGCGTCAATCCTGCCGTCCGTATCCTGCCATATTTCCGGACCCGTTGTACGGTAATGGGCGTCGGGGTTGGCCATGTTTACAAACTGACCGGCTATTATGCTCCCCTCATTTCCGCGATGCAGCTCCTCAGCCTTTTGGATCGCGCCCTTCATACCCTCATTGCCTGGAGTCAGAATGACCTCCGCGCCGTAAGCGGCTATCAGCGCGCGGCGCTCTATACTCATGCTGTCCGGCATGACAATTACAGCCCTGTAGCCCAGAACTGCAGAAACCGCGGCAAGTCCTACGCCGGTGTTGCCGCTGGTGGCCTCAATTATCATACCCCCCGGTTTCAGCACGCCCACCTCCTCCGCAGAGTGGATAATGTTAAGGGCAGCCCTGTCCTTAACGCTTCCGGCGGGGTTTGCCTTTTCAAGTTTTGCAATGACTCTGCCCTTTGCGCGGTGGGCGCCGGCAAAGGCTCTCAGCTCCACAAGGGGGGTGTTCCCCACCAGCTCAAGCATATTATTGTAGATTTTTCCCATGTTGCTGCCTCCGTTGCGAAAAACTCCCAACTGCAGTTGAAAACTTTTCATTTTAAATGTATAATACTTTATTGTATTCGCAATAACAATAGCGATTGGAGAGAAAAACATGAAGCGTACAAAAATTTCCGCCATCTATGCGGATGCCGCCGCTCTGTCCGGCGGAGAAATCACTGTTTGCGGCTGGGTGCGTACCCTCCGTGACATGAAGAATTTTGCATTCATCGAACTGAACGACGGCAGCGCTTTTAAGAGTCTGCAGGTCGTGTTTGAAAAAAATACACTCCCGAATTACGATGAGGTCGCCCGCCAAAATGTCGGGGCTGCGCTTATCATCAAGGGCAGGCTGGAGCTTACCCCCGAGGCTAAGCAGCCCTTTGAGCTGAAAGCTTCATCTATTGAGATAGAAGGCGTTTCCTCTCCGGACTATCCTCTGCAGAAAAAGCGCCACAGCCTCGAATATCTGCGCACAATTGCCCATCTGCGTCCGCGCACTAACCTGTTCTCCGCCGTCTTCCGCGTCCGCAGCGTAGCGGCGGCCGCCATACACGAGTTTTTCCAGCAGAACGGCTTTGTCTATATCCACACTCCTATTATCACCGGCAGCGACTGCGAGGGCGCCGGAGAGATGTTCCGCGTCACCACGCTTGACCTCTGCGACCTCCCCAGAACCGAGGACGGAAAGGTCGATTTCAGCGATGATTTCTTTGGCAAGAGTACAAATCTGACCGTTTCCGGGCAGCTAAACGCCGAGAACTTTGCCATGGCCTTCGGCGACGTCTACACCTTTGGCCCCACCTTCCGGGCCGAGAACTCAAACACCCAGCGCCACGCTGCCGAGTTCTGGATGATAGAGCCGGAGATGGCCTTCTCCGACCTTAACGACTATATGGACAACGCTGAGGCCATGATAAAATACGTCATAAATACCGTACTGGAGCGCTGTCCCATGGAGATGGAATTTTTCAACAGCTTTGTCGACAAGGACCTGCTCGGCCGCCTAAACCATGTCGTAAGCTCCGACTTCGGCCGCGTCACATACACTGAAGCCGTTGAGATCCTCCAAAAGCACAGGGATGAATTTGAATACCCGGTTTATTGGGGCTGCGATTTGCAGACCGAACACGAACGTTACTTGACCGAAAAGATATTTATGAGGCCCATTTTTGTCACTAACTACCCCAAAGAGATAAAAGCCTTCTATATGCGCCTCGACGACGACGGCCGTACCGTAGCCGCCGCGGACTGTCTTGTCCCCGGTATCGGGGAAATAATCGGAGGCTCCCAGCGTGAGGAGAGGATAGACGTCCTCGTTAGGCGTATGAACGAGCTCGAGCTCGACCCCGAAGACTACTGGTGGTATCTGGACCTGCGCCGCTACGGCTCATGCCGCCATGCGGGCTATGGTCTCGGGTTTGAGCGCCTGGTCATGTATCTCACAGGCGTTTCAAATATCCGCGACGTGCTGCCCCACCCCCGCACCGTTGGCTCTGCGGAGTTCTGATATTGATATTTTTTCCGCAAAAAGCGCAGACATTTTTGTCTGCGCTTTTTGCGTTATCAATTATTGACCCCTGCGAGCAAATCTGTCCCTCTGCTCAACCGCCAGACGGTCACAGCGGTTGTTGAACTCATTGTCCGCATGTCCCTTTACCCAGTGGAAAGAGACCTTGTGGACGGATAGCAGCTCATCCAAGCGCTGCCAAAGATCGACGTTTTTCAGCTCACCGCCCTTGCGCTTCCAGTTTTTAGCTTTCCACGAGGCAAGCCAGTTTTCATTTATCGCCCTAGCGATGTACTGAGAGTCTGTGAACAGCGCCACCTCACAGGGCTCCTTAAGGACTTCAAGGGCAGAAATAACCCCCAGAAGCTCCATGCGGTTGTTGGTCGTCTGGGCCTCGCCCCCGGACATCTCACGCATGGTCCCCTTGTAGTCAAGTATAGCCCCCCAGCCTCCTGGCCCGGGATTCCCGCTGCAGGCGCCGTCAGTGTATATGGTAACATGCTTCATACTATCTTATGCTTCGGGGGTCTCTTCCGCCGACTCCTCCGCCTCTTCCTTTTCTGTCCTGGCAACGGAAATGACCTTTGCACCCTCGGCGACCTTCATAAGGCGTACGCCCTGAGTGGCTCTGCCAAATGTGCTGATACTGTCAGCCGCCATACGGATTATTGTTCCGTCATCCGATATGAGCAGAACATCATCGTTGTCGTCCACGACTTTTATGTCCGCAACTTTACCGGTCTTTGCGGTGATGTTATAGTTTCTAAGACCCATACCGCCACGCTTCTGGGGAGCGGCGTCCTCGCCGCCGCGGAGGTATTCTTCTATAGGTGTGCGCTTGCCGTAGCCATTTTCGGTCACGGACAGCAGCGCGCCGCCCTCTCTGGCTCTGGCTGCGCCCACGCAGTAGTCACCCCGGCGCAGCTTTATTCCCCGCACGCCGGTGGCCGCACGCCCCATGGGACGTACATCGGTCTCGCGGAAGCATATCGCGTAGCCGTCGTGGGTAGCGATAAGAATATCCGCTGTTCCGTCGGTCTGTCGGACGGAAATCAGCTCATCTCCCTCGTCGAGGTTGAGCGCCCGGATACCAATGTTGCGAATATTCTTCAGCTGCTCGATTTCCATACGCTTGACGGTTCCGTTGCGGGTGATCATAACGAGGTACTCGTAGTCGTCTCTCATCTCTCGGGCATGTACCATAGCGTTTACGCGCTCACCCTGTTCCACGGGCAGGAGATTTATAATATTGGTGCCCTTGGCATTTCTGCCCGCCTCCGGAATGAGATACCCCTTCTTGCGGTATACCCTTCCGGTGTCCGTGAAGAAGAACAGATAGTCGTGTGTCGAAGCTGTGAACACGGTCTCCACATAATCCTCGTCCCTCGTGGCCATCGCGCGCACGCCTCTGCCACCGCGGCCCTGAGCGCGGTATTCCGAGGCGGGCAGGCGTTTAATGTAGCCGCCGTGGGTCAAAGTATAGACGCACTCCTGCTCCTCTATGAGGTCTTCTATATCAATATCGTCCTCAACATCCTGAATTTCTGTCTTTCGCTCGTCGCCATATTTGTCGCGTATCTCAATCAGCTCGTCCTTGAGAACGCCCTTTATCATTTCCTCCGAGGCGAGAAGCTGTTTGTAATAGGCAATTTTTTCCTCGAGGTCTCTATACTCGGCTTCGAGCTTTTCCTTCTCAAGCCCCTGCAGGCGTTTTAGCTGCATATCCAGTATCGCCTGGGCCTGAATATCCGACAGACCGAAGCGTACCATAAGGTTTTGCTTTGCGTTGTCATAGCTCTCACGGATAATTCTTATGACCTCGTCAATATTGTCCTGGGCAATCAAAAGGCCCTCAAGCAGATGGGCGCGGTCCTGCGCCTTCTTGAGGTCGTATTGTGTGCGTCTGACAATGATCTCCTGCTGGAAGGACAGATACTCGTCAAGAATATGTCTGAGCGAGAGAATTTTTGGTTGCGACTGGTTCTGCACCAGCGCAAGCATATTGATGGCAAAAGAGCTCTGAAGCTGAGTCTGGGCAAACAGCCTGTTCAGGACAACCTGAGTGTTTGCATCCTTTTTCAGTTCAATAACAATACGCATGCCGTTGCGGTCGGATTCGTCGCGCAGACCGGAGATCCCGTCCAGCCTCTTGTCGCGCACCTGATTTGCGATATTCTCTATGAGTGTACGCTTGTTGACCATGTAGGGCAGTTCGGTGACTATAATGCGGATACGGCTCTGGCCGTACTCCTCAATTTCCGTACGGGCGCGTATAATGACTCTGCCCTTTCCGGTGGCATAGGCCGCACGGATGCCCGCTCTGCCCATAATAATTCCTTTTGTGGGAAAGTCCGGACCCGTGATGTATTCCATCAGATCGGTGAGCTCGGCTTCCGGATTGTCCAAAACACAGATACAAGCGTTTATTACCTCGGTCAGGTTGTGGGGCGGGATATTCGTTGCCATACCTACGGCGATTCCGCTCGAACCGTTTACAAGCAGATTCGGAAAACGGGAGGGCAGGACACGGGGCTCCTTTCGGGTCTCATCAAAGTTTGGAGTCCAGTCAACGGTGTCTTTCTCTATATCCCGCAGGAGCTCGTCGCTTATCTTCGACAT
>JAAYCC010000085.1 GCA_012729875.1 Clostridiales bacterium
CTCAACTACGAGCATGGCGCCCATGTGTTTACGGAGGAGATAGACAAATGGCTAAACACCTGAAAAAATCGGAAAGTCACCCCATAAGGTTTGCCCTCACGCTGGTTGCATACCTTATCATGCTTCTACTCATATGTGTCTTCTTCGACGGAAACGGAGCCTTTATCTACGAGGCATTCTAAAAAAACACAAACGCCTTTATTAAACAGCACATCAAAAAGGCGGGGTGCATGACTGTTGCGCAGTCATGCACCCCGCCTTTTTCTGCATGTAGCTCCCTTATCCCGCTGCCGACCTTGTTAGAAATGGCGGCCGATCCCGACACCGGGACCGACCGCCGGAGGCAAAGTGGGGGGCTTGTGTTGGCATCAAAGAACTTTGGACATAACTGTTTCAAGAAACTCGCCGATTTCCTGCTGTACCTCATCGCCGGACTTGTAGCGGCCGTCGATGCAGTCGACGTCAAGAAGCAGCGTGGGAATGCCGTAGTTCTCCTGGATATAGTCGGAAAGTATTTTTGTGGAGGCCCAGGTGTGCCTGCAGCCCACGTGTCCAAGAAATATAGAGGTGTTGATATTGAAGTTGTCCATGAGGTACTTGATCCTGTCGCAGTAGTAGTCTACAGGACCAGCAGCTCCATGTATCATCGGCAGGTCCATCATCTTCTGCGCCATGACCCTGTAACAGTCTTCGGGGTCGTCCAGATGTTCGTAAATATTGGCATGGTAATGACCGAGAACGTCCATAACGCAGACAGCCCCGTATTCCCGCTCAAGGTATCCGTACGTTTTGAGATTCGTCCAGAGCATATTTTGGAGGAAGAGCATTCGGTATTTTTCACCGTTCTGGCAGGCGCCCATCCCGAGATCAATCATCATCTGACCGAATTCAAGCTCTTTTTCTAGAAATGCAACCATTGCTGGGTCGGCAGCCTGACCACTCATGCAGGCGTTCGTCACGAGTATAGTTCCGGGCAGCGGGCAGGGAGAGTGCTTTCTCAGATTGGCGCACTGCTCCAGAAGCTCGTTGGACTTGTTGGCGACCTTCAGGCTCTCCTTTACCCTATCCCAGTCCATCTTAGTCCCGGTTAGGTCTTCCATGAAACTTATGAATTCCTTAGTCTGCTGAGCAAGATATGCTATGCCGCGCTCATCCCTTCGGAAGGGCATATCGATGTTGAAAGTGGGACGTCCCCATAATTTCGACATAATAGGATAAGCGATTCGCGAAGAGTCGCAGGGTACGGTTGAAAAAACGAAAGCGTCCGGCGTTACGCCGTATTGATCCGTGAGAAGCACGCCCATCTCGACCTTGTCGAGCGCGCACATGCTCTGGTTGGTCTTTGCCTCGCAGGCGTCTATAAACTTTGCCGTCATATCCGTATTGGGCGCCGTGCTGAGAGGAAGCTGATCCAGATAGTAGGGCTGGCAGTCAAACGCGTATATGAGGTCGGCGGGAATAGGTCCGCCGAAAGCTATGAGCTTTTTGCCGTTTTTCTGGGCGTCCCGTATCTGTGCCCACTGCGCAACCTGTATGTCAAAAATCCATCTGCCGTCCGGATCCTTGTTCAGACAATGCTCAAGCTTGCTCTCGGCTGTACCTGCGATATATTCGAGAGTGCTCAGGCCGCCGCTGATAACTTCGGGTGCTCTGTCAACATAAGCCATTTTTAGTCCTCCTTTTCAACCATTTCAACAAATGCTTCCGCACGTATTTCGAGCTGGCCGATGTTTGCAAGTATCTCTTCTCTCTCAAGGTAGAGGACAGGAATCCCAGCTTCCTTAAGCATCGGTTCAAGGTATGTGTTCTCTCCGCCCCAGCACTCGCAGTTCTGCATCTTCTCATAGAGAAGGCCGTCAACTCTGTATTCCTTTGCTCTGTCCACGACAAAGCGGTGCAAGGCGTCGCGGTTGTCAATCATACGCGGGCAGACAATCCGATTCAGATAATAACTTGTAATGGAACCCATAACATCGCTGCTATCGGCCTTCAGCTCATCTCCGAAGCCCATACTGCTCAGACAGAGAGCGTCCGCAACTATGAGACCGCCCTTGTTTTCGACCGCCTCTACATACTTCGGGTTGTCAAGAGCGCTGCCTATTACCATAAGGCGCGCACGGTATCCCGAAACAGGCTTTCTGCTGGAGGCATCCGCAAGGAACGCTTTCAGGAGCTCTATGTACTCCTCGACTGGCATATTGGTAGAAGCGAGCATGATAGTCAGAGCTTCGGCGCCGGTGATTACAGGGTCTTCCGCCTTCTGGAGTTCAAGGAGCTGCTTAATAAGCCGGCGTTCCTCGTTATATACCTCAATGGATTTCAGTAATTTCTCGTCGGTGATCTTGTTGCCTGTGAGCTTCTCCAGAACATCTGCGAGTATCAGCAGTTCCTCCTTGTAATATGCCTTTGTTGTAGGGCTGCTCATTCGGGGCGCACCTATTTCGACAATGGTCTGCTCCTTACCAATTTTTTTTGCATACGCCTTCCAGTTGTCATATATCCTGACGGCCTGCATACATCCGTCGGACACGACGATACCGTCAAGGTCATATACTTCGTCGATCAAATACTGAAGAATCGATTTTGCAAAGCTGCAGCTGAATGTGGACATCCACACTTCCGCTTCGCTGTAGTCGTTGCAGTCGGTAGCCCTCAATCTGACCGGCAACACATCGGCGGCATGGAGCAGCTCATTCGGTATATGGCAGCACACAACCCCGAGCGCTTTTTTCCCTGTGGCTCTCCACGCGGCTATTTCCCCGCGTGAAACGCCCGAATCAAATAGCTTTTGATAATCCATGTTCATCCTCCTTCTTCGGTAAAAAATTTTGCTGTTTATTTAATTCAATTGTACGTTTTATTTAATTTTCGTGAAGAAACACATTGACGAAAAGGTCTTATAATGGTACAATTTTAACAAACAGTACCGTCTTGGAGCTGATTTTATGGTGGAAGCCACAAAAGACCGCATACTTATGGCTTGTAACAGTCTTCTGCGCGAAATGCCATTTGAAAGAGTAACGGTAAGCCTTATCATAAAAAGAAGCGGTGTCTCCAAATCTACATTTTACAGGTATTTTCTTGATAAGTATGACGTCTTGAATTACAATTACAAACGGAACTTGGACCGCTGGATTGTCAGCCGCAAATGCAAAAACTGGCGGGAATTGTATTACTGCATTTTCTCCTCCTCCATAAAGGACAAAAGGCGCGAGAAAAATGCGTATGCCGTAGGGGGCACCAACTCATACTCACAGTTTCTGCACGATTATTCCTACCAGACCATAGAGAACATGACTGTAAGCTGCCGTGGTATTCCCCTGACTAGGGAGGAGAAGCTAAACCTCTCGCTTTTTTGCTACGGCGGCATAGCCGTCAACGAGGACTGGCTCAAAGGTGAACTCAATTACACCGTTGATGAGATGACCGATCTCATATTTATGGCTATGCCTGAGTCTATGCGCTATCTCTGGAAACAGCCGAGATAAAACAGGCATAAAAAAACAGACCTGCATCTGCAGGTCTGTTTTTTATGTATAGCTCAGCATGCGGCGCACTCCTGGCTTTTACTGGATCTTTTAAATGTTACAAGCAGCTTCATTAAAAGCCAGATAGTACGTATCAGAACGGCCCGTGTCTCCGGATCAAGACCGCGTGTCGTGCGGATGATCGTACGGGCGCTGCGCAGCTTTGCGTCGCTGAGTTCCGTGAGCGTCTTTGCTCCGGTGGACTGCAGTACATCAAAGAGGGTGTTTACAAAAATCCTCCTTTGCTCCATGTCCACGCTGTCTACCCACTCGCCCAACCTATCATTGAGGTATCTGCCGCCGCCCGATACGCTTCCCAGACGGACAAAGCTCGGTCCCTCCACTTCCCAGCGGAAGCCGTTGTGCTGAAAAGGGCCAAAAGCCTCGCTCTTGGTAACTTCAAAGCTCTCCTCATGCTCCATAAGAACACCGACAACAGGCGTCTGCGGAAGCAAAGTCGTTATGCGATCGCGAATGCACTGATAGGCGGGCTCTTGTACGACTGATTTACCGAATCCGGGACCGTCGAAGTTATATATCTCAATTATCCGATCCTGAATATCCTTAGGGCATTTCATAGCGGCGTATACCGAGAGGTTTCCCCCTTTGGAGTGCCCGCCCACACGGATAGGTTTAGCTGAGCCAGACGCTGTCCGGGTAAGGTATCGCGCGGCATCGTGCTGGGCCGGAACTTCATCGCAGTAGCTCATTTTGAAATTTTCCTTCCACGCCACAATAGTGTCGTCAGTCCCTCGGAAGGTTATGTACAAAGTGCCGTCTCCCGGCTCTATGGTCAGCGCGCAGAACTGCTCCTCCTTAGTTTCGTCAATGTTGTTTGCATACGCGTAGACTTTCATATCACGAAAGCGCGGAGCCTCCGCCATGAGCCTGCAGGCGATGATAACTTCCTTTGCCACAAGAGCGCCGAGGTTTACCCTTTCCCCGCGGTGTATTTCAAAAAAACTGTCCACGGCGTATTTGACAGTCACGCCCTCACCCCCGCCCGGGGGCGGGACTATCCCTTGAAGATCAAGGCAGCACAGCTTACAGAGCACGTAATAGTCCACCTCATTGAAAGGGCAGGCCTCCAGACTTATACCGCCGCGCCATCTGATGTAGTCGATCGCAGTGTACATATTAAAAGCATCACTCTTTTCTGATAAACAGGATACCTAGCGTTCCCGGTCCGCAGTGGCAGGTAACTGTACAGCCCGCATGGGTCTCCAGCACCTCGTCGAACTCTGCATACTTCGCTATCTCTCCCCGGACATGCTCAACATATTTATCACAGGCAGGATGGGTAATAAAAATTCTGTCATAGGCGATATCGCCTCTGCCCTGAAGTCTGTCCTTTACATAAACATCAAGACACTTTTTAAAGCTTCCGCGGTATTTCTTATCTACGCCCATCTTGCCGTCTGTCACCCCGATGCAGGGCTTGAGCTGCAAAAGATTTGCACCGAGCAGCGTCACCGCGCTGCAGCGTCCGCCCTTACGCATGTAATCCAGTCTGTCCATAATAAAGCTGGCCTCTATCCTGTATGTCAGCTTGACGAGGTAGTCGTAAAGCTGCTTCGGGTCGTCCATAGCCCCGCCCTTAATCGCCGCTTCGACAACCACATGGCCCTGGCCGCTGGAAAGGTTGCGCGAGTCTATTACATAGACGTTTTTAAACTCCTCCGCTGCGGTGCAGGCGTTCTGATAGCAAGAGGAAAACTCCGCGCCTATATTGACATGGAACACCGCATCGTATTCCGGCGAAAACTTTGAAAACATCTCTATATAGTCGGCGACATTGACCGCCGTGGTACTGCAGAGCTCACCGCCAGCGTCAACATGTGCAATAATATCGGCAGGGGTAATATCCACTCCGTCCCGAAATTCTTCGCCATTTTTAAGAATATAGAGCGGTATGGTGGTAATGTTGTATCGTTCAAGGATCTCGGAGGAGAGATCGCAGGTGCTGTCGGCAGTTACTTTGATGTTCATAATCGTGCTCCTTTTGTTTTGCGAAAAATGTGTTCTACCGCCTGTTGCTTTTCCGCCAGATTTTCATCTTCTCAGCCTCCGATATGAGGCTCTCGCGGAAGTCGGGATGTGCGATGCCGATTATCGCCTCAGCGCGCTCCCAGCTTGTCAGGCCCTTTAGGTTTACGCAACCGTATTCGGTACAGATATACTGTGTGTTTGCACGTGTGTCGGTGACTGCGCTGCCCTCTCTCATGGTGGGCCGGATGCGGCTGCGCATCTCGCCCGTCTTTTTGTCCACATATGTAGAGCCCATACATATAAAGGTCTTTCCGCCCTTGGAGAGGTAGGCCCCCAACACGAAGTCAAGCTGTCCGCCTGCGCCGCTGATGTTGCGAAAACCGGCAGACTCGGCGTTCACTTGCCCGTAGAGATCCATATCGACGGCGCTGTTGATGGAAACGAAATTGTCCAGCTGCGCTATAACCCGGGGATCATTCACATAGTCTACGGGCATTGTACAGCAGTTGGGGTTAAGGTCAAGGTAGTCGTACAGCCTTTGGGAACCGGCGGCAAAGGAATAGACCTGAACGCCTTTATTTATGTTCTTCTTTTTCCCAGTTACTATGCCCTTCTGCTCCAGTAACACGTAGCTGTCAACATACATTTCGGAGTGTATGCCCAGATCCCTGAGACCGCTCTCCGCGAGAAGCTTACCAACAGCGTTGGGCAGCCCTCCGATACCCAGCTGCAGGCATGCGCCGTCGGGTATCATAGGTACTATCTGCTTTGCAATACTTGCCTCGACTATATCCGGCTCCACCGAGGGCATCTGCCTCAGCGGGGGATTATCTCCCTCAACTATGTAATCAACTTCGCTTATGTGGACACTTGAATCTTTCCCGCCGATACAGCGCGGCAGGTTCCTGTTCACTTCAATGACAACAATGTCTGCGACCTCAATGGCCGCCGCATAGTGGCAGGTGCTGATACCGAAGCTGAAAAAGCCGAATTTGTCCATAGGAGCCACCTGAATGACCATTACATCGACTTTTTTCACATTTTCGAGATAGTAGCGCGGCAGCTCCGAAAAACGTATGGGAGCGTAGTAGGCAAAGCCCATATCCTGAGCTCTGCGTTCAACAGCGCTCATATGCCAGCTGTTCCACGAAAAGTGCGCCCCGGGGTCCTCTATTTTAAAGATCTCCGGCACATCCAGGAGTATTCCTCCGCGGAACTTCACGTCTTCCAGCTTTGGCATCCTTCTTGCCAGAGCCTTATCAACTGCCTGAGGTACTATTGAGCATACGCCATACTCCACCCAGTCGCCGCTTTTGATCAGCATTGCGGCCTCATCGGGACTAATAAGCTTACTTGAATACTCTTTTGCGTACTCCATTATACGATAACCCCTCTGCTCTTCGTGTAAAACATATAGTAACAGTTTAGCATTCCGGCCGCCTGTGGTCAAGAGTATGAGAAATGTAAATAGCTCCCAAAAGGGAGCCTCGCATATATATTGTTTATGCGAAAATTATTACCATACCCACAGCGATTCCGATCATCACCGCAACCGCAGGAAGCTTTGAACGCCACATGAGTATCGACTCGGGAAGAAGCTCGCCGAAGACAACATACAGCATGGCTCCACTGGCGAAGCTGAGAGCCAAGACCTGCGTGATGTCGCTGATGGTGCCGAGCCAATACCCAAGGATAGCGCCTATCACCGTGGGGAGCCCGCTGGCGGCAGTTATGAGGACAGCCCTCCATTTTTTCATTCCGCACGCCACCAGAGGAACTGTTATGGCCATTCCCTCGGGGATATTGTGCAAGCCGATCAGAACTGCCAGAACAAAGCCGCTGCCTGTCCACAAGGTAAGATCACTGCTGCGGGTGTACGCCGCTCCAATGACCATTCCCTCGGGAAAATTGTGCAGCGCGATTGCAGAGGCCATTATCATCCCTGCTGCAAACAGGTTGTTAGTTCTGTCGCCGCAGTGTTTTTCAAGGTGATCCGCATGTATGAGCTCATCAAGATTGTCCGCAGTTTTAGGGTGGAACTCGTCTATGTGCTCAATTTCGGGATTAGTTTTTTTATCGATTATATTGTTAAGCAGCGCTATAAGCGCATAGCCCACAGCTGTTCCAAGGATAACGATAGGCAGACGCTGCGAGGAATCGGCGCCGTTGGAGGTGAGCGCGTCGATAAGAAGGTCAAAACAGACTACCGCCAGCATAACACCGCCGGCGAAGCCAAGCAGCAGGCTGACGGTTTTGGTGGAGTCTTTTTTTATAAAAATACTTACACTTCCGCCAAGTCCAGTTCCGCCGACGCCGGCAATAAATGTTATAAGGATAATCCAGAGAAGCGTGTTGTCCATTGGGTTTGTCCTTTCGGCTGTTATGGAGAAATATTCTCACTCCTCGAGGATACCATATTTCCCGCCTGTATACCAGCCCAATCTCGAAAAAAGGCGGAATTTTGTCTTTTGTGACGATTTTGTATTGCGTTCTTCTCATCAGCCACCATTGTAATTTAAGTCATTTGTGCTATAATGGAGATAGGCGAAGGGCCCGGGAGCCCCGCCAAGTCTGCGGCGTCAGCCGATAAAGGAGTTGTACAACATGAAGTTTACAATGACTGAAAAGAAGATCAGCGTCACCGAAGAGATCAAGGAATACGCCGAAAAAAAGGTCGGCAAAATAGACCGCTTTTTCCGCGGGGAGGCAGAGGCCTTTATTACTTACAGCTCCGAAAGGGGCAGATATATCGTTGAAATCACCATCGAAAATAACGGCATGTTCTATCGCGTAAGCGAAGCTACCGGCGATATGCGCGCCTCCATCGACTCTGCAGTCGCCCTGCTTGAAAGACAGATCCGCAAGAACAAGACACGCCTCGAAAAACGTCTGCGTGAAGGCGCGTTTGACAAGGAAATTGAGACGGATTACCTGCCTGAGCCGGAGGAGACCGACTTCAATATTGTCCGCAATAAACGCTTTCCCATCAAGCCTATGACCCCGGAGGAGGCAATACTTCAGATGAACCTGCTTGAGCACGAGTTCTTTGCCTTCAAAGACCAGTCCAGCAGCAACGCCTTTGCGGTTGTCTACAGGCGTAAAAACGGCGGCTACGGTATCATAGTTGATGAAAACTAGAATTGCCTCATTTACCTTACAATAAAGAGGTCGGCACTTTTAAGTGCCGACCTCTTTTAATCTAAATTTCAAGCTTATGTCCATGGCCTTTACACTGTGTGTCAGCGCCCCTATCGAGATAACGTCTACACCCGTAGCCGCCACCTCCGAAAGCTCTCTCTCTCCCATGTTTCCCGAGGCCTCGGTCAGCGCTCTGCCGCTTATCAGCTTCACGGCTTCCGACATCAATTCGTTTGACATATTGTCCAGCATGATAATATCCGCGCCGGCATCAAGCGCCTCGCGCACCTGGTCTAATGTCTCCGTCTCGATCTCTATCTTCATGACATGGGGGACATTTTCACGTACTGCGCTTATCGCCTGCGCAATGCCTCCGGCTGCTCTGATGTGGTTGTCCTTTATAAGCACACCGTCCGCAAGGTTGAAGCGGTGGTTATGACCGCCGCCCGTGCGCACGGCATATTTTTCCAGCGTGCGCAGGCCAGGCGTTGACTTCCTTGTGTCAACTATGCGGGCTTTGCTGCCTCTGACCTGATCCACGGCTCTTGCCGTGGCCGTTGCGGTGCCTGAAAGGCGCTGCATAATATTCAGGGCGACACGCTCACCGGTCAGAATTCCGCGTGAGGGGCCCTCCACTCTGGCGATAATGTCGCCTTTATTGGCAAAATCTCCGTCCTGCATCAACTCTGTAAATTCAATTAAGGGGTCCACAAGCTCAAAAACTCTCCTTGCAACGTCGAGCCCGCAGACAACGCCCTCGCTCTTGGCGACAAACTCGCCGTAAGAACGGTTTTTCTCAGGGATACAGCTGTTGGTGGTGATGTCCCCTGTGCCTACATCCTCTTTCAATGCAGCCAGAAGAAAATCATCAAGTCCGAAATATTCCATCAGCAGTCCTCCCTGTAATGTGCGCCGACGCTCTCCCTGCGGTTTATCGCCGCTTCAAGTATGTCGCGGGAAATGGCGGCAATATTGTAGGTTTCAATATACGCTCTGCCGGGGTAAAAGCTGTGCTCTAGCAGATCAATAATCTCTAAAATACGCGCTTGAGCCTCAAGCATGCCCTTCTCATTGCGGACCACAAAGCAATGCTCATTCATAAGGCTCTGTATCTCGTGACGCAAAGCTGTAAAATCCCGCTCCGAAACAGGTCTGGGGTCTAATTCGGGCAGAGCCGACTTTTTTATTTCACCCGTTCCCGCGAGACGGCTGTTGATGCGGTCGGCGGCACGTCGGCCGAAAACCAGACACTCCAGCATGGAGTTGGACGCGAGTCGGTTGGCGCCGTGCACACCTGTGGAAGCCGCTTCCCCACATGCAAACAGCCCGTCGACTGAGGTCTGTGCTTCAAGGTCAGTCTGGATACCGCCGATGAGATAGTGCTGTACAGGGCAGACTGGTATCCAATCCTTGGAAATGTCTATCCCGCGCCGTTTGCACTCATTGTATATTGTGGGAAACCTGTGTTCCAAGTATTCGGCAGATTTACTGGTGATGTCAACAAAGACGTGATCCTCGCCGCGCTTTTCCATCTCGCGGGTTATTCCTCTTGCCACTATGTCCCTTGGGGCAAGTTCGGACAGCTCGTGCTGTCCTACCATGAAGCGCTCGCCGTCGGAGTTTTTCAGAAGGCCGCCCTCTCCGCGCACGGACTCGGAGATAAGGAAAGCCCTGTTCTCCTTTTTATTCGTCCACAGCCCAGTAGGATGAAACTGAATAAATTCCATACCCTTGAGCTTTGCCCCGGCCCGTACGGCCGCGGCAAGTCCGTCGCCTGTGGC
>JAAYCC010000086.1 GCA_012729875.1 Clostridiales bacterium
CCTTTTTCCGCGGCTATCTCGACCTTGTCGCGCTTTTCAAGGTATTTTATCGCGCGTATGACGGCTTTTTCCGCTTCATCGGGCGCTATCTGCCTGAACTCGAATATTGTGGAGCGGGACAATATGGCGTTGAATACATAGAAATACGGGTTCTCTGTTGTGGACGCAATAAGCGTTATCTTGCCGCTCTCAATGAACTCCAGAAGTGACTGCTGCTGCTTTTTGTTGAAGTATTGTATCTCGTCGAGATAGAGAAGTATCCCGTTGGGCGCCATAAGCGTGTCGAGCTCGTCGATTATGGCCTTGATGTCCGCAATTCCCGCTGTTGTGGCATTGAGACGGCGCAGAGTACGGCTCGTTTTTTCGGCTATTATACGCGCCACGGTGGTTTTTCCCGTACCGGACGGTCCGTAAAATATCATGTTTGGAATCTGCTCCGAGTCGATTATGCGGCGGAGCATGGAGTTCTCAGCTAAAATATGGGGCTGCCCCACGACCTCGTCCAGAGAGGTCGGGCGGAGCTCGTCGGCAAGAGGTCTGTATTCCATGGGCACCTCCTAAATATTTCTTGCACAGGCGCCATTAAGACGGCAGTTTGCGCAGTCCGGTTTACGCGCGGTGCATACCGCCCTGCCGTGGAGCACCAGCCTGTGGCAGAAGTCGTTGGATTTTTCCGGCGGAAGCAGCTCTCTGAGCTCTGTCTCGATTTTTACGGGGTCTTTGAGACCGTCCACCAGCCCCATGCGGTTGGAAAGTCTTATACAGTGGGTGTCCACCACGACGGCGGGCTTGCCGTAGATGTCGCCGAGTATGAGGTTGGCGGTCTTGCGCCCGACGCCGGGCAGCGCGCAAAGCTCCTCCATGGTATCCGGGACTCTTCCGCCGTGGCGCTCCAAAAGCGCGTTGGCGCAGGCAATTATGTCCCTTGCCTTTGCGCGGAAAAAGCCGCAGGAGTGTATGTATCCCTCGAGCTCCTCCCGGTCGGCGCCGGCTATCGCCTCAAGCGTCGGATAGCGCTCGTACAGCGCCGGCGTTATTTTATTGACGCGCTCGTCGGTGCACTGTGCGGCGAGGCGGGTCGCGAAAAGCAGCTCATAGTCCTTAAGGTACTCAAGGGAGCAGACAGCTTCGGGGTATTCCGCCTCCAGACCCTCGATGAGTTCTTTTATCTGTTCTGGAGTTCTCATATTTCTCCTCCGTGGATGTGTTTCCTTTTTACCCAATAAGTATAACATTTCCCGCCCGTAATTGAAAGTTTTTTCAACATTAGCCAGTTGTATTGGCAAAATGTTTCAGATATAATAAAAATAGTTGTATTACACAATATATTATGGATAATATGGGGGTAATCATTATGATGGTGGACAAGCAGCTTGAATTTTTGAGACAGTACGACAAGGAAGTAGCCGACGCGGTCGGTCTGGAGCTGGGACGTCAGCGCGGTAATATCGAGCTTATAGCTTCCGAAAACATTGTCAGCGAGGCGGTGCTTGCTGCGGTCGGCAGCGTGCTCACCAATAAATACGCCGAGGGCTATCCGGGAAGACGCTATTACGGCGGATGTGAGTATGTGGACATAGTTGAGAACATCGCCATCGAGCGCCTAAAAAAGCTCTTTGGCTGCCAATATGCCAATGTTCAGCCCCACAGCGGCGCTCAGGCTAACTACGCGGTTTATCTCGCCCTTTGCACACCGGGCGACACCGTTATGGGCATGGACCTCGACGCCGGCGGCCACCTCACACACGGCAGCAAGGTCAACTTTTCCGGTAAGCAGTACAACATTGTCCCCTACGGCGTTGACGACGACGGCTACATCGACTACGACAAGCTGCGCAAGTCCGCTCTGGAATGCAGACCGAGGATGATAATCGCCGGAGCTTCCGCATACCCCCGTACGATAGACTTTAAGAAGTTCTCCGAGATAGCAAAGGAGTGCGGCGCATACCTTATGGTAGACATGGCGCACATCGCGGGTCTTGTCGCAGCCGGTCTGCACCCGAGTCCCTTCGGATATGCGGACGTTGTCACCACCACCACCCATAAGACCCTCCGCGGCCCCCGCGGCGGCGCCATCATGACAGACGACGAGGCGCTAGCCAAGAAGATAAACAGCGCGATTTTCCCGGGCAGTCAGGGCGGACCTCTGGAGCATGTCATAGCAGGCAAGGCCGTCGCCTTCGGCGAAGCGCTGAAGCCCGAATTTAAGGAATACCAGAGACAGCTTGTCAGAAACTGTGCCGTTCTGGCGGACGAGCTGACGAAACGCGGTATCGACCTTGTCTCCGGCGGTACGGACAATCACCTCGTTCTGCTAGACCTCCGCAGCTCAAATATTTCCGGGGCGGAGCTTGAAAAGAGGCTTGACGAGGTCCACATTACCGCCAATAAGAACAAGATCCCCAACGATCCCAGAAGCGCCAAGGAGACCAGCGGCATACGGCTGGGCACCGCCGCCGTCACCGCGCGGGGCTTCAGGGAGCGGGACATTGTCGAGGTCGCAGAGCTGATAGCTCTGGCCGTCAAAGACTACGACGCACAGAGGCAGAACATTGCAGCACGCGTTGCCGCCCTCTGTGAAAAGTACCCTATATACGAATAATTTACAGGCTTACAGAAGGGACGGCGGAGACCGTCCCTTTTTTCCGCTCGTTTTGGGCGTCAAGAGGCGAAAACCCTCATAATGATTATGTGCAAAAGGTAAATTTTTCGCTTTTTGCTCAAAAGCCCTTTTATTATGTTCGGATTTATATTAGAATAGCTACATATGAAATGGGGCGGCATTTGGCCGCGAATGGGGTGCGACATGGAAACAAAAAAACCGGAATATAAGCGCGTCCTGCTGAAGATCAGCGGGGAAGCTCTCGCCGGAGAGGCCGGCAGAGGGTTGGATTTCAATGTGATTGAGGAGGTCTGCGGGGCTATAAAGCAGTGCGCCGAAATGGGCGTGGAGATCGGTATTGTTGTGGGCGGCGGCAACTTCTGGCGGGGAGTCAAGGACGGCGGAGGAAAGATGGAGCGCACCAGAGCCGACCATATGGGCATGATGGCCACAGTTATGAACTGCCTTGCTCTGGCCGATGTCCTGGAGCAAATGGGTGTGGAGGTCCGCGTACAGACCGCCATCGAGATGCGCGCCATAGCCGAGCCGTATATCCGCCTGCGTGCTATGCGGCATCTGGGAAAGGGCAGAGTCGTCATTTTCGGCTGTGGCACCGGGAGCCCGTTTTTCTCAACCGACACGGCGGCGGTGCTCCGCGCAGCCGAGATAGAGGCGGACGCTATTCTCCTTGCCAAGAATGTGGACGGCGTATACTCCGCAGACCCGAAGATCGACCCAGACGCTGTCAAGTATGACGCCATCTCCTATGACGACGTGCTGTCGCAGCATCTGGCTGTTATGGATTCCACTGCGACCTCTCTCTCGATGGACAACAAAATACCCGTCATACTTTTTGCGCTCAAAGATCCGCAGAATATTGTCCGCGTGATTATGGGCGAGAGGATCGGAACAATAGTACGTTAGTACAGTCAATAATGTTTTGGAGGGAAAAACAATGGATGAAAACTATGCAGATTTTACCGCAAAGATGAAAAAGACTACCGAGGTCCTGAGCGCACAGTTCGATTCTGTCCGCGCCGGCAGGGCGAATCCGGCCGTTTTAGACCAGATAAGGGTCGAATACTACGGAACGCCTACGCCGATAAACCAGATAGCTACCATTGCCACGCCCGATCCCCGTTCGCTTAGCATACAGCCTTGGGACACGAGCTCTTTGAAGCCGATTGAAAAGGCTATTCTGGAGTCTGATCTGGGCATCAACCCGCAGAACGACGGCAAGATTATCCGTCTGGTTTTTCCGCAGCTGACCGAAGAGCGCAGAAAAGAGCTCATCAAGCAGGTTAAGAAATATGCCGAAGAAGCCAAGGTGGCTATCCGCAACATCCGCCGTGACGCCATGGATAAGTTCAAAGACCAGAAGAAAAAATCCGAGATCACCGAGGACGACTTCAAAGTGGTGGAAAAGGATTTGCAAAAGCTGACAGACGATTACATCAAGGAGATAGAAACTATTTCCGCGGATAAAGAAAAGGAGCTGCTTGCTATCTGATGAAGCGGCGACATAAAACCAATAATCAGGCGGGGGAAGTGGATTTTAATAATCTCCCCCGCCACATTGCCATTATTATGGACGGCAACGGCAGATGGGCTAAACGCCGCGGATTGCCCCGCACGTCGGGGCACTCGGCAGGCGCGGAGAATTTCCGCACAATAGCCACATACTGTAAGGACATCGGCATCCAGTACCTGACGGTCTATGCCTTTTCCACAGAGAACTGGAGGCGACCTCCGGAGGAAGTCAGCACCATTATGGGGCTTTTGGACAAATACCTCCACGAGGCAATAGAGCGTATGGAACGTGACCGTGTCAAGATGAAATTCTTTGGAGACACCTCCGTCCTGTCACCAAAGCTGCGAGCGCTCATTGAGCGGACCGCCGAGATAAGCTCTCAATATGAGGGCTGTCAGGTCAACATATGCGTAAACTACGGCGGAAGGGACGAGATCATACGTGCAGCCAAAAGGCTTGCCGAGACCGGCGTGGCCTTTTCCGAGGAAAATTTTGCCGGTGAGATGTACTCTGCGGGCATACCCGACCCCGACATGATAATCCGCCCCGGCGGGGAGATGCGTATATCCAATTTCCTACTCTGGCAGGCGGCATATTCAGAGCTCTACTTTACCGACACCCTGTGGCCTGACTTCAGTAAAGACGAGCTGAACAAAGCTATTTTTAGCTTTCAACACCGAGACCGCCGCTTTGGCGGCATCTGAGAGGGATAACAGATATGATAACCCGAATAGTCGTTGCTGTAATCGCCATACCGTTACTTATACTGCTGATTTTCCTTGCTCCTCTGTGGGCGTTTTCGATACTGGTCGGAATGATCTCTGCGGGGGCTGCCTGGGAGCTGCTCCGCTGTACGGATATAAACTCGCCTGTTCGCTTTAGAGTTTACGCATCGGCTGTCGCCATGGCTACGCCGATCGCCTGTGCCTTTGCGAGCGAGGGAAGCGTTATAACCAACAGCGCTATGTACCTTCTCGCTGCGGCGATGTTCCTTGAACTTATGCTCTCTCTCCGAAAGCAGGAGCGCGTAAGTGTCGAAACGGTGGTGCGCGTCATATTCGCCGGCGGCGTCATGCCCCTGTTTCTTTCCGCGCTCGTTAGGATAGGTCTGAGGGAGGACGACGATCTGACCTCCGTCTATCTGCTGCTCCCCTTTGTGGCGACGTTTTCCAGCGACAGCGGCGCCTATTTTGCGGGGATGTTCCACGGGAAGAAAAAGATATTTCCCAACCTGTCTCCGAACAAAACACTGGAGGGCTGCATAGGCGGATTCGTGTCCGCAATAGCGATGATGCTGCTCTACGGATTTGTGC
This sequence comes from Clostridiales bacterium, assembly GCA_012729875.1. Lineage (GTDB taxonomy): Bacteria > Bacillota > Clostridia > Oscillospirales > Oscillospiraceae > UBA2658. The sequence continues at coordinate 5,447 of JAAYCC010000086.1, forward strand.
TTGCGTTATTGAATTTCGAGGTAAACTACCTATATCTTGCCGTCTACGGGCTTTTAGGCAGCCTTGCCTGTGAGTTTGGTGATCTGGTGTTCTCGTCAATCAAGCGTCAATACGGCATAAAGGACTACGGAAATTTAATTCCCGGTCACGGCGGCATGTTGGACAGATTCGACAGCATACATTTTACAGCGCCGATGATAGAGCTTCTGGTGCTGCTTTTACCTGCAATTGCCTGAGGGAGATAATATGGTAAGTTCTATTTCTGTTCTCGGTTCCACGGGGAGTATAGGCAGGCAGACCCTTGAGGTCGCCGAGAGACTGAGCATTCCCGTGAGGGCGATCTCGGCCAATAAAAACATCGCTCTGCTTGAACAGCAGGCGCGTAAGTTCAGGCCGGAATTCGTCTGTGTGTATGATGAGAACGGAGCAAAAAAGCTGAAAACCGCTCTTGCCGATACAGACATAAAAGTCGGCGGCGGCATGGGCGCGCTTACAGACTGTGCCGCCAATTACGGCGACTGCGTTGTCACGGCAGTCTCCGGCTCCGTGGGTCTGATTCCGACGCTTGCCGCGATTGATTCAGGCAAGAGGATTGCCCTTGCAAACAAGGAGACCCTTGTCTGTGCTGGCGAGATAGTTATGTCCGCCGCGCGCAAAAAGGGTGTGGAGATTCTACCTGTGGACAGTGAGCACTCCGCCATTTTCCAGTGCTTGGAGGCAGAGGGGAGGGAA
>JAAYCC010000087.1 GCA_012729875.1 Clostridiales bacterium
ATGCCCATCAAGGTCTGGGTGCATGTGGCAGGTCTGAGGTCCTGCTCGCCAGCCTCAATACGCTTTTTGACCTCTGTGTTGGCATCCTTAAATTCGTTCCAGTCAACAGTGGAGCCGGTGAGCATATCTGTGCTGCCCGAATCCTCAATGCGGACCTTGCGCATCATTTGACGGACAATAACCTCGATATGCTTATCGTTGATGTCAACGCCCTGAACACGGTACACCTTCTGGACTTCCTGAATGATATACTCCTGGCACTCGTTGACGCCGAGTATACGAAGAACGTCATGGGGATTGTAAGCTCCGCTGGTGAGAGGCTGACCTTTCTCGACGGTTTCTCCGGGCTCGACCAGAATACCCGCAGATAACGGTACCGTGAAGTCCACAGTCTCTCCCGTCTCCTGGTTTGTGACAAAGATATCGCACATTGCGTTCTTTCTTGCATCCTCGATGGTGACCTTTCCGGAGATCTCGGACAGTACAGCCATTTTCTTGGGCTTGCGTGCCTCGAAAAGCTCTTCGACACGGGGTAGGCCCTGCGTTATATCGTCACCTGCTACGCCGCCGGTATGGAAGGTACGCATTGTAAGCTGCGTGCCCGGTTCACCGATGGACTGTGCTGCAATAACTCCGACTGCTTCTCCCTCATTAACAGGACCGCCGGTGGCAAGGTTCAGCCCATAGCACTTCGCGCATACGCCGCTCTGCGCATCGCAGGTCATAACGCTTCTTATGACGACCTCGCTGATGCCGTGTCCCTCAAGTATCCTTGCATCGTCGCGCATAAGCATATGGTCGGTAGTAAACAAAACCTCACCTGTCTTGGGGTCTGTTATATTATCAAGCGGAAACCTGCCGTGGATGCTGTCCCCTAAGGACTGAACTTCCTGTCCCTTGTCAAAAACAGCGCTTGCCTTTATACCGCGGTCTGTGCCGCAGTCGTGCTCGCGAATGATGACATCCTGCGAGACGTCTACCAGACGGCGGGTCAGATAACCGGAGTCCGCTGTACGCAGAGCGGTATCGGCAAGACCCTTTCGCGCACCTCTTGAGGATATGAAATACTCCAGGACGGACAAACCTTCGCGGAAGTTAGCCTTGATTGGTATTTCAATGGTTTTACCTGCGGTGTTAGCCATGAGTCCGCGCATTCCGGCGAGCTGGCGAATCTGGTTCATGGAGCCTCGGGCGCCGGAGTTCGCCATCATATAGATAGGATTGAACTCATTTAGGTTGTTCTGCAGAGCCTTTGTAACGTCCTTTGTCGTCTTTTCCCATTCGGAGACGACAAGACGATAACGCTCCTCGTTAGTGATGAAGCCTCGCTTGTATTGTTTTTCTATACTTACGACCTTCTTCTCAGTGGCCTCGATCAGCTCTTTCTTTTCCTTTGGTACAGTCATGTCCGCTATGGAAATGGTTATGGCGCCCAGAGTCGAGTACTTAAAGCCAAGTGATTTGATGTTGTCCAGAACTTCCGCGGATATGGTAAAGCCGTGCTTTGCGATACACCTGTCTATTATGGCGCCCAGCTGCTTCTTGCCGACCTGATAGTTGACCTCGTAGTCAAACATATGCTCGGGGTCCTTGCGATCTACAAAGCCTAGATCCTGAGGTATAGGTTCGTTGTATATAATGCGTCCCACAGTGGTCTGGATAAGCTTGTTTTTTGGCACACCGTCAATGGTCTTCGTCACCCGTACGCGTATAGGAGAGTGCATCCCTACAGCGCCCTCTTCGTATGCCATAATGGCCTCGTTGGGACAGGAAAAAGCACGTACTCCCTCAAATGACGCCTTTTTAAGATCATGCTCGCCGTCCTTTATACGCTGTGCAACGGAGTCATTTGCTTCTATGATATCCGTGGCAGGAACGACCTCTCCGGCTGTTAGCCCGGTATCTCCCGGCTCTGTTACCCTGAGCATTTCCCCCTCATATTCGCCCATGCGGATGAATGTCAGATAGTATGCGCCGAGAATCATGTCCTGAGTGGGGACAGTGACGGGGTTTCCGTCCTGCGGACGCAGAAGGTTGTTCGCCGAAAGCATTAAAACGCGGGCTTCCGCCTGAGCCTCGGCAGAAAGAGGAACGTGGATAGCCATCTGGTCTCCGTCGAAGTCCGCGTTGTAAGCGGTACAGACCAGTGGGTGCAGCTTCAGCGCCCTTCCCTCAACGAGGATGGGTTCGAAAGCCTGAATGCCCAGGCGGTGGAGCGTAGGCGCTCTGTTGAGCAGAACGGGATGTTCCTTTATAACGACATCCAAAGCGTCCCAAACCTCGGTCTGCTGTTTGTCAACCATCTTTTTGGCGGATTTAATGTTGTTTGCAAGCCCGTCCTCAACCAGCTTCTTCATAACAAAGGGCCGGAACAGCTCTATTGCCATCTCCTTTGGGACACCGCACTGGTAGATCTTTAATTCGGGGCCTACAACTATAACGCTTCGTCCGGAGTAGTCGACGCGCTTGCCCAGCAGGTTCTGGCGGAAGCGGCCCTGCTTGCCCTTCAGCATATCGGACAGAGATTTTAGCGCACGGCTGTTGGCGCCGGTAACCGCCCTTCCGCGGCGGCCGTTGTCTATAAGCGCATCAACGGCCTCCTGAAGCATACGCTTCTCGTTTCGTACGATAATGTCCGGCGCGTTCAGGTCAATAAGTCTTTTCAGACGGTTGTTGCGGTTTATGACACGGCGGTAAAGGTCGTTCAAATCGGATGTGGCAAATCTGCCGCCGTCCAGCTGTACCATGGGTCGCAGCTCGGGCGGAATAACGGGCAGAACATCTATTATCATCCACTCCGGTCTGTTGCCGGAGTGGAGAAAGGCCTCAACGACTTCAAGGCGCTTTACGATCTTCGCCTTCTTCTGACCGGACGCATCCTGAAGCTCAGTGCGAAGCTCGGCAGAGAGCTTTTCACAGTCAATATCGGCAAGGAGCTTCTTAATTGCCTCGGCGCCCATGCCCGCTTGAAAGTCGTCCTCATACTTCTCTCGCATATCGCGGTACTCTTTCTCTGAGAGTATCTGATACTTCTGAAGAGGAGTGTCGCCGGGATCGGTGACAATATAAGAGGCGAAATAGAGGACCTTTTCAAGTATGCGCGGGGTGAGGTCGAGAAGCAGACCCATTCGGGAGGGTATGCCCTTGAAGTACCATATATGGGAGACGGGAGAGGCGAGCTCTATGTGTCCCATGCGCTCGCGACGAACCTTTGACTTCGTGACTTCAACGCCGCAGCGGTCGCATATTTTCCCCTTGTAGCGAATTTTTTTATATTTTCCGCAGTAGCATTCCCAATCCTTTGTTGGTCCGAATATTCTCTCACAGAAGAGGCCGTCGCGCTCGGGCTTGAGGGTGCGGTAGTTGATGGTCTCGGGCTTTTTGACTTCACCGTAGGACCAGTCGTGGATCATCTCGGGGGATGCAATGCCTATCTGTATTGCGTCAAAAGGTGCATAGCTCATATTTTTCCCTCCTCATCCGAAAGTTCAGAGTATTCTTCCTTTTCTTCAGGCGCGGCGTCTTCACTGACATTTTCTATCGTGTATCCCGAGGCCTCGATCTCGCTCTCATCCGGCCTGTAAATGTCGTCGCGGAAATCGGGCGCGAAATCGTCGTCCTCTTCATCCCTCAGCTCTATCTCTTCGCCGTCTTTGTCGAGGACTCTGACGTCCAGGCACAGGGACTGAAGCTCTTTTACAAGGACCTTAAAGGACTCGGGTACGCCGGGCTGAGGAATATTGTGCCCCTTTATAATGCTCTCGTAGGTTCTGACACGTCCGGTGACGTCGTCGGACTTGACAGTCAATATCTCCTGAAGAGTATAGGCCGCGCCGTATGCCTCCAGAGCCCAGACCTCCATCTCTCCAAAGCGCTGACCGCCGAACTGTGCTTTGCCTCCCAAGGGCTGTTGAGTGACAAGGCTGTACGGGCCGGTGCTGCGGGCGTGTATCTTATCGTCTACCAGATGGTGCAGCTTGAGGAAGTAAACATATCCTACTGTGACCGGGTTATCAAAGGGGCGGCCTGTACGTCCGTCGTAGAGTACGCTCTTTCCGTCGGGGTTGAGTCCGGCCAATTTTAGGGTTTCACCTATATCGTCCTCGTTGGCGCCGTCAAAGATCGGGGTTGCGACCTTCCAGCCGAGAGCGTGCGCAGCGTATCCCAGATGGACCTCCAGAACCTGTCCGATATTCATTCGCGAGGGTACGCCCAGAGGGTTCAGAACAATGTCCAGCGGGGTACCGTCCGGCAGATAGGGCATATCCTCCTTGGGCAGTATGCGGGATACGACGCCCTTGTTGCCGTGGCGTCCGGCCATCTTGTCGCCCACGGAGATCTTTCGTTTCTGGGCGATGTATACTCTCACTACTTCATTTACTCCGGGAGACAGCTCGTCGCCCGCCTCACGTGTAAACTGCTTTACATCGACAACAATGCCGCTCTCGCCGTGGGGGACTTTAAGAGAAGTATCGCGGACCTCTCTCGCCTTTTCCCCGAATATGGCGCGCAGCAGCCGCTCCTCGGCGGTGAGGTCGGTCTCACCTTTTGGAGTTACCTTACCGACGAGTATGTCGCCGGAGTGTACCTCAGCGCCTATCATAATGATACCGCGGTCATCCAGATATTTCAGAGCGTCGTCCCCGACGCCGGGAATGTCTCGGGTAATCTCCTCGGGACCCAGCTTTGTGTCGCGTGCGTCACATTCATACTCTTCAATGTGAATTGAGGTGAAAGTGTCGTCCATAACAAGGCGCTCGTTCAGAAGGATAGCGTCCTCGTAGTTGTAGCCTTCCCATGTCATAAAGCCGACAAGTATGTTCTTGCCGAGGCTTATTTCACCGTTACTCGTGCCGGGACCATCGGTGATCACCTCACCCTTTTCGACTTTGTCTCCCACGGTCACTATAGGTCTCTGGTTTATACAGGTCCCCTGATTGGAGCGTGCGAACTTGGTCAGCCTGTGATGTCTGGTCTCACCATTTTCGTATTTGATGGTGATGCCGGTACCCGAAACATGCGTAACGGTTCCGTTGTCCTCAGCGCAGATGACTACCTTGGAATCCACTGCGCACCTGTGTTCGATACCAGTGGCAACTATGGGCTGCTCTGTGGTCATAAGGGGAACCGCCTGACGCTGCATGTTTGCGCCCATTAAAGCTCGGTTAGCATCGTCATTTTCAAGAAACGGGATCATGGCGGTAGCTATAGATATCATCATACGCGGAGAAACGTCGATATAGTCGACACGCTCGCGGTCAACTTCAATGATCTCATCGCGGTGGCGGCAGGTAATACGCTTGTTTATAAGATGTCCGTCCTCTTCCATGGGTTCGGTGGCCTGAGCAATGATATAGTTATCCTCAACGTCGGCGGAGAGGTATTCAATATCATCGGAGACAATGCAATCCGTTTCGCCGGTTTCGGGGTTCTCTCTCCTGTCCACCCTGCGGTAAGGAGCGATAAGAAAGCCGTATTCGTTGACACGGGCATAACTAGCCAAATACGAGATAAGTCCGATATTTGGGCCCTCCGGCGTCTCTATTGGGCACATACGGCCGTAGTGGCTGTAGTGGACGTCTCGGACATCAAAGCTGGCACGTTCACGCGACAGGCCTCCTGGTCCCAGGGCGGACATGCGGCGCTTGTGCGTAAGCTCGGCAAGAGGGTTGGTCTGATCCATAAACTGTGAAAGCGGGCTGCTGCCGAAAAACTCCTTAATGGCCGCCGTCACAGGACGGATATTTA
>JAAYCC010000088.1 GCA_012729875.1 Clostridiales bacterium
AGCTTTTCTTTGAGCACGCATGGCCCGCTGCATTTGGACGCTCTCTCGCTCACCAGCCTCACACCGTCGGCAAAAAACTCTCCCCGGTCAGGGGAATTGACGCTCTCAAAAGCGTCGAAGCCCATTGTTCTGACTTTTACCGCTCGGCAGCCGCGGATGAGCTTGTAGTTGAAAGCGACGGACACGCCGATAACATCGTGGCAGACTGCGGCAAAAGCGGTGGCGAGATTGCTGTGCGCGTCGGAAAGAGGCATGGACAAGGGTATCTGGCTTCCTGTCAGGACTACCGGTTTTTCGAGATTTTGCAGCATGAAGGACAGCATCGAAGCGGTGTAGGCCATAGTGTCTGTTCCGTGAGTTATAACTATGCCGTCATAATGCGGCAGCGCCTCATATACGCTGCGGGCTATAAGCTGCCACTCCTCGGACTGTATGTTGGAGCTGTCAAGGTTCAGTATGGGGCGGTAGTCTATATCGTAGTATTCGCGAAAGCCGTCCAGAGCGACCAGGAGGGCGTTGGACTCCTCAATAGGGGAGAGCCCTGTAGCGCCCGCCTTGGAGGCGATGGTGCCGCCCGTCGCCAGTATAAGAATGCTTTTCACGGTGAATACCTCCTAAAACCGTATGGGTACGCTATATACGTCTAACAGAGACCTGAATTTTGCTTGCGTTTTCATAATTCCTATGATATAACTGGGAATAGCGAAGGGGGTATATAGTATGATGGTATCCACTAAGGGCAGATATGCCCTGCGCGTGATAATTGACCTGGCTCAGCACAAAGACGAGGGATACGTTTCGCTCAAGTCCATCTCCGAGCGCCAGAAAATTTCTCTCAAGTATCTTGAGATGATAGCCGCCTCTCTCAACAGAGCGGGGCTTGTACAGAGCCAGCGGGGCAAGGAAGGCGGATATATGCTGACAAAGCCCGCCGCTGAATATACGGTCGGGGCTGTACTTCGGGCGGCGGAGGGCGATCTCGCGCCCGTCTCCTGTCTGGACTGTGGGGAAAATACTTGCGAGCGGGCGGACTCCTGCATTACTCTTCCCATGTGGCAGAGGCTGGACGGACTCATTAACGGTTATCTCGACAGCGTCAGCATTGAGGACATGCTCAAGGGGGAGCTATAAAGGCCGGTCTCCGATTGACCTCGCCGCCTCACCCATTCTGAGGCCTTTATAATTACAGCCTGCATGATACCATAGCGGGCAGAAATGTCAAAATTCCAAAAGTTTTCTGTAAATAGAAAACTTTATTTTTATTGGTAATCCCTATTGACAAGATGGGAATTGTTCGCTATAATCCTATATAGTAAGTAGGAATAAACGAGGAGGGAAGAAAATGTTTGTTTATTCGGACAATGCGGCCACCACAAAAATGAGCAAAACGGCGATGGATACAATGTTCTCCATGCTTGAGGAAGTATACGGGAACCCCTCCAGCCTGCATACGGCAGGGCAGACAGCCCGGGAGAGGCTCGAGGAAGCCCGCAAAACCGTGGCCGACTGCCTGAATGCTGATGAGCGGGAGATTTATTTTACCTCCGGTGGCAGCGAGGCGGACAACCAGGCGATAATTTCTGCCGCAAAGGCGGGAGAGAGAAAGGGAAAAAAGCACATAATTTCCACAAAAATTGAGCACCACGCCGTCTTACATACGCTTGAGAGGCTGGAAAAGCAGGGCTTTGAAGTCACTCTTCTGGATGTGGGCAGGGACGGTATAGTAAAAGTCCCGGATCTTGAAGCGGCGATACGTCCCGATACCGCCCTTGTGACAGTGATGTTTGCCAACAACGAGATCGGAACTATACAACCTGTTGCTGAGATTGGAAATATCTGCCGTTCCAAGGGCATTATCTTCCATACAGATGCGGTACAGGCGGCGGGGCATCTCCATATAGATGTCAAAGCCATGAATATAGACATGCTCTCGCTTTCGGCGCACAAGTTCCACGGCCCCAAGGGTGTAGGTGCCCTTTATGCGCGAAAGGGGACCGCGCTGACCAGCATTATTGACGGCGGCGCTCAAGAGCGCGGAAAACGCGCGGGTACCGAGAATGTACCTGCCATAGTCAGCATGGCCGCGGCTTTCAAAGAGGCCTGCGGGAATATAGACAAAAACGCCGGCTATGTAATTGCGATGCGTGACAGGCTTATTGCGGGTCTTGAAAAGATACCGCACAGCGTTGTCAACGGCGATAGGGAAAACCGCCTGCCCAACAACGTGAATATGTGCTTCGAGGGCATCGAGGGCGAATCGCTCCTGCTGATGCTTGACGCCAAGGGCATAGAGGCGTCCTCCGGAAGCGCCTGCACCTCCGGCTCGCTCGACCCGAGCCACGTGCTTTTGGCGCTGGGTCTGCCCCACGAGGTAGCCCACGGCTCGCTTAGGCTCTCCCTCAGCGAGTACAACACGCCGGAGGAGATGGACTATATCATAGAGAAAGTTCCCGGGATAATCGAATATCTCCGCAACATGTCGCCCGTGTGGGAAGAGCTGGAAAGCGGCAGGAGAGAGCATTTTATAGACTGAGAAAGAGAGGTAGCCACCATGTTATACAGCGAAAAAGTTATGGATCACTTCCAAAATCCGCGCAATGTCGGCAAAATGGAAGATGCGGACGGTGTCGGCGAAGTCGGAAACGCCAAGTGCGGCGACATAATGAAGATGTACATTAAAGTTGACGATGAAGGCATAATAAGCGACGTTAAATTCAACACCTTTGGCTGCGGCAGCGCCATAGCCACCAGCTCTATAGCCACCGAGATGATAATGGGCAAACGCATCGAGGAGGCTCTGACACTCTCAAATAAGGCCGTGGTGGAGGCTTTGGACGGCCTGCCCGCAAATAAACTCCACTGTTCCGTTCTGGCAGAGGAGGCCGTTAAGGCGGCGGTCAAGGATTATTACGATAAGCGCGGCATTGCCTATGACGAGAAGCTCTTTGCGCCCGGCGGCGGCAGCTGCTGTGAAACTCCTCTGGATGACTGCGAGCTCAGGCCCGAGGATATACATATAAAGCCTGCGCGGCAATAGCAAATTTATTCACCCTCCCATGCGATAATTTCATACTAGTGCTCCGTGTACAGATTGACGGGGCATGAACCTTTCCTCCTTTAAATTTGGGGTCTTTGGGATTTTCCTGAAGACCTCAAAAATTTGTCAAAAGATGGCGCAGACGTATTGACAATACCTAATCAGTGTGCTAACATATGCTCAGATGTTCATATGTTCACCGAGATGAGGAGGCGACAATACTGTGAAACAAGAACACAGCTATGAGCTCTGCGACGAGGGCTGCGGACATCCCGGAGCGGCGTCTGCCGGACTGCCCGACGAGGAGCTTTTATACGATCTTGCAGAACTGTTCAAGACCTTCGGCGATACCACCAGAATAAAAATACTCTACGCTCTGATGGAGAGCGAACTGTGCGTTTGCGATCTGGCAGAGATCGTAGGTACCAGCCAGTCCGCCGTATCGCATCAGCTGCGTATCCTCAAGCAGTCGCGGCTGGTAAAGTTTCGCCGGGAGGGGAAAAGCGCGAAGTATTCTCTTGCGGACGACCATGTGCACACCATGCTCGCGCAGGGCATGGACCATATCTGTGAATAGGAGAGATAAGCCGTGAAAAAGACATTCAAGATTAAAAATTTGGGCTGCGCCAATTGTGCGGCAAAGATGGAGCGCAGGATTAAAAAGCTGGACGGGGTAGACAGTGCGTCGGTGAGCTTTATGACAAGCCGCCTTACCATAGAGGCGGACGACGAGCGTATTGAGGAGATTGCGAGAAAGGCTGATTCAATATGCCGCGGAATAGAGCCGGGCTGCGCAGTCGAGCTGTAGGACGGGAAGCCGGCAAATGAATTCTGAACATAAGAAAATACTTATCCGGCTTGCCGCGGGGCTTTGCTTTTTGCTCGCGGCGCTGCTTCTGCCGGCAGAGGAACTGTTTGGCGAAAAATACGCATCTTTTGCAGAGCTTGGACTGTATCTGATTTCATATCTTATCGTCGGCGGAGACGTTTTGCTGAGGGCCATAAGGAATATCCTACACGGACAGCTGTTCGACGAAAATTTTTTGATGTCCGTTGCAACGATAGGCGCGTTTTTTCTGGCGGAGTACACAGAGGCTGTGGCTGTCATGCTGTTCTATCAGGTGGGAGAGCTGTTCCAGAGCATCGCTGTAAGCCGCTCCAGAAGCTCCATTGCCGAGCTAATGGACATTCGGCCCGATTATGCAAATGTCGAGCGTGAAGGCGCGCTGTCAAGAGTCGAGCCGGACGATGTTAAGGTCGGCGAGATCATTGTTATAAAGCCCGGTGAGCGAGTACCGCTCGACGGGGAAATAGTGGAGGGTGAATCGCGTCTGGACACGGCCGCCCTGACAGGAGAGAGCCTGCCGAGGGATGCCGGAGTCGGGGATGTGATCGTCAGCGGCGCCGTGAACCTCTCGGGAGTTTTGCGTGTCTGCGTCACAAAGCTCTACGGCGAATCCACAGTCTCGCGAATACTGGAACTTGTGGAAAATGCCGGAGATAAGAAGGCGAGAGCCGAAAACTTCATCACACGCTTTGCCCGTTACTACACTCCGGCGGTCTGCGGACTGGCGCTATTGCTTGCCGTAATCCCCCCGCTTGTTTTTAGTCTTGACTGGGGGGCGTGGGTCAGGCGCGGACTTATCTTCCTTGTGGTATCATGCCCCTGTGCGCTCGTGATTTCGGTGCCGATGAGCTTTTTCGGCGGGATCGGCGGCGCATCAAGACGCGGGATACTGGTCAAAGGCAGCAGCTTTCTAGAGGTCTTGTCAAAAACGGACACAGTGGTGTTCGACAAGACGGGTACCCTCACCAGCGGGAGCTTTACCGTTGTTGCGGTGCACCCTCAGAGTGTAAGCGAGGAGCAGCTTTTGGAGTATGCGGCCTATGCCGAGAGCTTCAGCGACCATCCGATAGCGCGGTCAATACTCTCTGCCCACGGCAAAGAAATAGACCGAAGCCGCATAAGCCGTGCGGGGGAGACACGTGGGCACGGGGTTTTCGCCGTTGTGGATGGGCGGACTGTCGTAGCGGGCAATGCTGCTCTTATGGAGGGCAACGGCGTAGGGTATCATGAGTGCCACATTGCGGGAACTACGGTACACATTGCGATAGACGGTAATTACGAGGGCCATGTCATTATATCCGATATCCTGAAGGACGATGCGTCCAGGGCTGTTTCGGAATTGAAAGCACTGGGCGTTTCCACAACCGCCATGCTGACCGGTGATATGGAACAGGTCGCGGCGTCCGTGGCAAAGGAGCTGAGTATAGATACTTACAGCTCGGAGCTTCTGCCGGAGCAGAAGGTGGAGGCCCTCGAACGGCTTCTTATGGGAAAAAGACCCAAGACCTCGCTGGCCTTTGTCGGCGACGGCATCAACGACGCGCCTGTACTGGCGCGCGCCGATGTGGGTATTGCTATGGGTGCGCTCGGCTCAGACGCGGCCATTGAGGCCGCCGATATTGTACTGATGAACGACAGACCTTCCGACATAGCAGTAGCTGTCCGTATCGCGAGAAAGACCATGGGCATTGTGCGCCAGAACATCTGGTTCGCGCTGGGTGTAAAGGTCGGGGTGCTGGTGCTTGCCGCTGCCGGTATAGCGAATATGTGGATGGCGGTATTTGCCGATGTGGGCGTCGCAGTTCTGGCCATACTCAACGCCATGCGCTGCCTTCGGCTGAGTGAATGAAGAGAGCGCCTGCTTAAAGCAGGCGCTCTCTTTTACTGTTTCAGACTCTGATCGTGTCCATGCTCATTCTTTTTAACTGCCTTTTGTCTCGGTATGCCGGCTAGCTCTGTGTAGGATTGGGCCTCGGCATCGCTTCCGGGAGGAGTCTGAACGAGTCCCGTCAGCTCTGAATCGAGGGCGACAGAGCTGTTATGAGCCATGTTGTATTTGTCGCGTTTCCGTTTTCCCATGCGGTCATTGCTCCT